>JBPCWT010000449.1:0-6097 GCA_051009255.1 Ruegeria sp.
CGGGCGGCCTTTGGGATCATGCGCAATCAATCGCCTCAGGGTGGACGGATAATAAACAATGGGTCAATTGCTGCACATGTGCCGCGCCCGAACTCTGCTCATTACACCGCGACCAAACACGCAATTACAGGGCTTACCCGCAGTTTGTCACTGGATGGGCGGTCCTTTGGCATCGCATGCGGACAGATTGATATCGGAAATGCGCGGACCCCAATGGTTCAGGGGCTGGTCGACGACGCCATAGCCAAAGGGCAAAAGCCAGACCCCGCCATGCCGGTCGAAGACGCCGCGCGCTCGGTTTTGCACATGGCTGATCTGCCGCCCGAAGCAAACGTTCAGTTTATGACAGTAATGGCGACAACCATGCCCTATATCGGGCGTGGGTAACGATTAGTTCTCGCGCAAAAGCCGGAAGGCCGTTGAGGCACCCCAACCTGCCGCAATCGCAATAACCAGCGACATAAGCCCATAGATGATTGGCTGCTGCCGAGACATGTTGAAAAGGATACGCTCCAATCCAACCTTGCGCACATCAATGCTGGTTTCGAATTGGGAAATGACTTTGCCGCTCCGGGTCAGGAATATCCGGGCCTTGTAGTCACCTTCGGTCAGGTCAGCAGGCATCGCGATCGAGGTCCGGAACAGGGTCTGTTCGTCAACGGCAACCGTGTTTTCACGAATAGAGTACAGGTTTTCGTTTTCGCGAATTCGAACAACTGCGTCGGCAAAGGCCTGAGCCTCGCGGATATGCATTGCCGCTCCGACAGAGCGAATAGCCCTTTCGATGGAAATCCGATACCGCAGGTCTTCGGTGTCGGTTAGTACCTGATCGAACGGCGAGCTGGTCGCGACGGCGTAGAAGCTTGGCGCAAGATCGACAAGAACACTGTCGGTATTTACCCAGATGCCAAATCTACGTTCTTTGCGTCGTACAGTTACGGGATAGGAAGGTCCGGCGACGGTCACGACAACCTCCAGCGGTGGGCCCGCTGGAATCGGAGTTTCACGCTTCACCGCCCCGAAAATCAGAATCTCTGAACCGTCGAAAGTCGCGGTAATTGCCACACGGTCTTGGCTAAGGCCCAAAACGACTTGCTCATCAGAAGCAAAGGCCGGGAAGCACATCAGACAAAAGGCAACGATCAACCGCAACACTGTCAGTGCCCTCCAACATCGCCGAGCGAGTAAAGCTCGGTTGGTTGCAGCAGCAAGTCGGCGGCCAGTTTGCCACAAACGACCAGGACCATCAGTGCCAGCAAGATACGCAGTTGCTCGGCCTTCATACGCGCGCCGATGACGGTTCCGAATTGCGCGCCGACAACTCCGCCAACCAACAGTAGAACGGCCAGAACCACATCAACGGTATAGTTCGTTGTCGCGTGCAGCATCGTGGTAAAGGCAGTAACAAAGATGATCTGGAACAGGGACGTGCCCACGACCACCTTCGTCGGCATGCCAAGAAGATAGATCATCGCGGGCACCATGATGAATCCGCCACCAACGCCCATAATGGCTGACAGGATGCCTACGAACAGCCCCACCACCAGCGGTGGGATGACCGAGATATACAATCCAGAGGTACGGAACCGCATTTTGAACGGCATGGAATGCACCCAACCGCGCTGACGCCGTTTTGCAGGTGGGGCGCCGTTTGCCTTTCGGGATTTGCGAATAGCGTTCAGGCTTTCGATAAACATCAGGCCGCCGATGATGCCCAAGAAGACGACGTAACAAAGCTTGACCAGAAGATCGACCTGACCAAGGCTTTTGAGGTAATTGAAGACCACAACGCCAAGCGCGGCCCCCGTCAACCCGCCGACCAGCAGAACGGTCCCCATCCTCAGGTCAACTGTCTTTCGTCGGAAGTGTGCCAGAACGCCGGAAAAGGACGACGCGACAATCTGATTTGCCTCGGTAGCAACGGCGACGGCCGGTGGAATCCCAATGAAGAAAAGCAGCGGAGTCATCAAAAACCCGCCGCCTACTCCGAACATGCCAGACAGTACACCGACCATTCCCCCAAGACCAAGCAGGAGGAACGCGTTGACGGATACTTCGGCGATTGGGAGGTATATTTGCATATTCCCCTTAGAACCCCTGCGGCATGCAAAATCAACTGTGCATGCCGCTCTGCAGCAATATGGATAGGACAGATGTTCCGATCTGGACCTATCAGCGCTCTTTTACGTAAGGTTCACCGCCTGCTTTTGGTGGTATCGCTTTGCCGACGAACCCGGCCAGAATCACCACTGTCAGGATATAGGGCAGGGCATCCATGACCTGCACCGGAATGATAATCCCACCCAGATCGATGTTCTGGAACCTCAGCGCGATGGCTTGCAGTAGTCCGAACAGCAAACATGCACCCATGGCATGCCAAGGACGCCATTTTGCAAAGATCAAAGCCGCCAGAGCAATAAAGCCTCGACCCGCGGTCATGTCCTTCACGAACCCAGCTTGCAAAGCTGTCGCCAGATAAGCACCCGCTACACCGCACAAGACCCCGCAAATCGCAACTGCTGCATAGCGCAGCCCGACTACGGAAACGCCAGCGGTATCGACAGCGGCAGGGTTTTCGCCAACGGCCCTCAGGCGCAGACCAAAGCGGGTTCGATACAGAATCCACCAAGTCGCAGGCACCGCAAGAAACGCTGCGTAAACCAGAATGGAATGGCCTGACAGCAGGTCAGAGTAAACAGGGCCGACAACAGGAACGCCGCCGAGTGGTTCTGCGAACGGGAACTCGATCGGTGAAAACCGCCCGCCACCTATCAGCGAAGGTGTTCGTCCGCCTTGCTTGAACCAATCCTGGGCAATCAAGACCGTCATGCCTGCGGCAAGGAAGTTGATGGCAACGCCAGAGATCAGCTGATTGCCCCTGAAGGTTATCGAGGCCAGACCATGCAGCCCTGCCAGTACAAGCGATGAACCTATGCCAGCAAGAAGACCCAGCCAGACAGAACCTGTTACCGCCGCGACAGCACCCGAGAAAAACGCGGCTATAAGCATTTTCCCCTCAAGGCCGATGTCAAAAATGCCCGCGCGTTCAGAATACAGACCTGCCAGACACGCCAGCAACAATGGGGTTGCCAGACGGATCGTCGAATCGAGGATTTGGATGACAGTTAAAAAGATTTCCATCACTCTGCCCTCTTCCGCAGACCCAGAAACAGTTTTTCAAGCGGTATGCGCACCATGTTGTCCAATGCTCCGGTGAACAGAATAACCAGTGCCTGAATTACAACGATCAGTTCGCGTGGGATCGTTGTCCATAACGCCAATTCGGCACCGCCCTGATACAGGAACCCGAACAGGATCGCCGCCAGGAACACACCAAAGGGATGGGATCGACCCATCAATGCCACGGCGATTCCAATGAACCCGGCGCCTTCGGTCGAATTCAGAACCAGTCTTTCAGCTTCGCCCATGACGTTGTTGATGGCCATCATCCCCGCCAGCGCGCCAGAGATCAGCATGGCGATAATGGTGATACGCACGGGTGAAATACCTGCGTAAACGGCCCCGGTTTCGGAATGGCCATAAGCGCGGATTTCATATCCCAACCGGGTGCGCCAAATCAAAGCCCACACTACAAAGCAGGCGATGACTGCCACAAGCAGTGATATGTTGGCAGGTGCAGCCTTGGAAAAGTTGATGCCAAGTGGGGTCAACAACTCGTGCAATGTCGGCAGGTGAACGGTTTCCGAGAACCGCGCCGTTGCCGGGTCCATCGACCCTTCAGGGCGCATGACATTGACCAGTACATAGTTCAACAACGCTGCCGCGATAAAGTTGAACATGATCGTGGTGATTACGATGTGACTGCCACGCTTGGCCTGAAGATATGCCGGGATAGCCGCCCATGCGGCGCCAAAGATCATCGAAGCGGCACAAGCACCCAGCAAAGCGATGCTCCAATGCGGCCAGTCAACGTAGAGACAGACAACGGCAACTCCCAGGCCACCAAGCATGGCCTGGCCCTCACCACCGATATTGAACATGCGCGCGTGAAACGCGACCGCCACGGCAAGGCCGGTGAACATGAAATTAGTGGCATAATAGAGCGTGTAGCCCCAGCCATAGGTGGATCCCAGTGCGCCCGTGACCATCAGGTTCACGGCCTCGATCGGGTTTTCCCCAATTGCAAGGATGACAAGGGCTGAAAGGATCGCGGCCAACAGCAGGCTGATCACTGGGATCAGCACAACGTCGGCCCATTTGGGCATTACATCCATGTTACGCGGCCTCTCCCGCAACACCGGCCATCAGCAGGCCAAGTTCTTTTTCATCTGTTTCATGGGGCAGACGCTCGCCCATGATATGTCCATCAAACATCACTGCGATACGGTCTGAGAGAGAGAAGATCTCTTCCAATTCGACCGAAACCAGCAGAATCGCCTTGCCTTGATCACGCAGGGCAACGATCTGCTTGTGAATGAACTCGATTGCTCCGATATCCACGCCGCGCGTCGGTTGGCCAACCAGCAGCAAGTCAGGATTGCGTTCGATTTCTCTGGCAACCACGATCTTTTGCTGGTTTCCGCCTGAGAAACTCTTGGCTTCCAGCCAACCGTTCGGGGGGCGCACGTCAAACTTTTCGATTTTGCGTTCCGTGTCCGCGCGCAATGCCGCATTGTCCATGAAAATGCCGCGCTGATAAGCCGGATCACGGTGATAGCCAAAGGCCACGTTTTCCCAGGCATGAAACTCCATGATCAGGCCTTCGCGCTGGCGGTCTTCGGGAACGTGCGCGATGTGTTGCGCGCGTCGGGCTTGCCCATCCGATCCGGGACCGCTTAACGCCAGCGGTGCGCCATTCAGTTTGAGCGTCCCTGCACCGGGGCGCATACCGCCCAATACTTCCAGCAGTTCCGACTGGCCGTTACCGGCAACGCCAGCAATACCAACGATCTCGCCCGCGCGCACCGTCAGGTCAATTCCCTTGACCCGCTCGACACCGGCTTCGTCGGTAACGCGCAGGTTTTCCACTTCCAAAACAGGCTTGCCGGGCTGGGCCGGAACTTTATCCACCCGCAGCAGAACCTTTCGGCCCACCATGAGTTCGGCCAGTTCTTCCGGGCTGGTTTCCGATGTCTTGACTGTCGCTGTCATCTGCCCGCGCCGCATAACGGAAACTGTATCGGTGGCTTCCATAATCTCGCGCAGTTTATGGGTGATCAGGATGATGGTCTTGCCTTCTTCCCGAAGTCGACCAAGAATACGAAACAACTGATCCGCTTCGGCAGGGGTCAGCACCCCTGTTGGTTCGTCCAGAATCAGGATTTCGGCCTTGCGGTACAACGCTTTGAGGATTTCAACACGCTGCTGAGCCCCGACACCGATTTCATCAGCGCGTTTGTCCGGGTCGACGAAAAGCTCGTATTCTTCCTCAAGCTCTTTCAGTTCCTTACGTGCCTTGGCCAGCGACGGTGCCAGCAGACCCCCGTCTTCGGCGCCCAGAACGATGTTTTCCAGAACGGTAAAGTTCTCGACAAGCTTGAAATGCTGGAAAACCATCCCGATCCCCGCCGAGATGGCGGCTTGGCTGTCGGGGATTTCGGTCTTTTTACCGTTGATCCAGATTTCACCTTTATCGGCTTTATAAAAGCCGTAGAGGATGCTCATCAGTGTGGATTTGCCCGCGCCGTTTTCGCCGATGATCCCGTGGATCGTGCCGGGTGTGACGCTGATGGATATGTCTTTGTTTGCTTGTACCGGCCCAAAGGATTTGGAAATCCCTTTGAGCTCGATGGCGGGGACGGTCATGTCTTGTCCTCAATTGCCGAAGTGGCCGACTGTCTTCCGAGAGTGTCGTTCAAACGAGAAGAAGCGGCATAGTGAGAGCGGGACGGGGTCAACCCCGTCCCGCAGGAATTCAGAACTGCAGTGCGGGGCAGCTGTCGTTCTCGTAGTAGCTGACAACCGTGACGTCGCCATCGATAATGCTGCGACGCGCCTGTTCTACAGCGTCGGCCATTTGGGTAGGCACCAGGTCTCTGTTGTTGTCGTCGATTGCGACTCCAACGCCATCTTCGGCCAGACCCATGTTGAACACACCGGTTTCGATGTTTTCACCGGCTTTCAGGGCATCATATAC
>JBPCWT010000450.1:0-2801 GCA_051009255.1 Ruegeria sp.
GGCGACGGCCTTTTCAAAGGCTTCCAGAACTTCCTCGGCCTGACCTTGCAGCGTTATTTCGACGAAAACCGTTGTGGCGACGCCCATCTTTCGCGCATCCAGCAGCGCGACATAGTCGCGGATATACCCGTCAACTTCGAGTCGCTGAACCCGGCGGTGACAGGCCGAGGGCGAAAGGTTTACCTGATCTGACAGTTCAGAGTTGGACATTCGTCCCTTGCGCTGAAGGGCTGCCAGAATCTTGCGGTCGGTTGCATCGAGGCTCATAGGCGCACATCCTTTGCGCGATTTACGGGTTTGTTCGAATATTATCCGGCAGATTGTATCATAGACGAGCAGAGTTTCACAGAATTTGCGCCAAACTCTGCCCATAATTTGGGCAGTTTATAAACGGAGAACCCCAATGAAAATCGGTTGCCCAAAGGAAATCAAACCGCAGGAGTTTCGCGTCGGCATGACACCGAACGCGGCCCAGGAAGCGGTTGCGCACGGGCATGACGTTATCATCGAAGCCGGAGCCGGGCTGGGCTCGGGTTTTGAGGACGCGGATTATGTCGCCGCAGGTGCCGGCATCGTGGACACCGCACTAGAGGTGTTTGCCACTGCCGACATGATCGTCAAGGTAAAGGAACCGCAGGCGGGCGAACGCAAGATGCTGCGCGAAGGTCAGTTGCTGTTCACCTATCTGCACCTTGCCCCGGACCCGGATCAGACGCATGACCTGTTGGAATCCGGCTGTACGGCCATCGCCTATGAGACCGTGACGGACGCCAATGGCGGCCTGCCGCTGCTGGCGCCGATGTCCGAGGTAGCGGGCCGTCTGGCACCGCAGGTCGGATCGTGGACCCTGCAAAAGGCAAATGGCGGTCGCGGCGTCCTGATGGGCGGCGTTCCCGGTGTCGGGCCGGCAAATGTGATTGTAATCGTTGGTGGTGTAGTCGGGACCCATGCCGCGAAAATCGCGGCGGGCATGGGCGCGGATGTAACCGTGCTGGATCGTTCGCTGCCGCGTCTGCGGTATCTGGACGACGTGTACGGTGGCACGTTCAAGAACCAGTATTCAACTGCGGGAGCCACTGCGGAACTGATCCAGACCGCCGACATGGTGATCGGTGCCGTTCTGATCCCCGGCGCTGCTGCGCCCAAGCTGGTCAGCCGCGAGCAGTTGTCAACGATGAAGCCGGGCGCAGTTCTGGTGGATGTGGCAATCGATCAGGGTGGCTGTTTCGAGACTTCCAAGGCCACCACGCATGCCGACCCGATCTATGAGGTGGACGGCGTCATGCATTACTGCGTGGCCAACATGCCGGGCGCGGTTGCGCGTACATCCACGATTGCGCTGGGCAATGCGACAATGCCGTTCATGCTGGCGCTGGCCGACAAGGGTTGGAAACAGGCGTGTAACGATGATCCGCACCTTTTGGCGGGTCTGAACGTGCATGCCGGGCAACTGACCTATTATGCGGTTGGCAAGGCGTTGGGTATCGACGTTGTTTCGCCAAACTTGGTTGTAAAAGCCTGATATCCAAAGGGTTTGGCCCCTGAAAGCGCCCTCTGACGAGGGCGCTTTGCTGTTTCGAACTGAAATGATCAGCCCTGCTTGTGGATTTCCACCGTATGCGGATAGGGGATGGATACGCCCTTGGCGTCGAATGCTTCCTTGATCGTTTTGGTGATCTCGAATTTGACGTCCCAGTAATCTGCCGCGGCGCACCACAGGCGGGCGGTCAGGTCAACCGAGCCGTCACCCAGATTGGTCACCCGCACCCAAGGTTCGGGGTCGCTGTGGATGCGGTCATCGGCCTTGGCGACATCTAAAATAACCTTCATCGCATCATCCGCGCTGTCGCCATAGTCGATGCCGAACACCAGATCGACGCGGCGGGTGTCATGCGCCGAATAGTTGGTGATGATCGATCCCCATGCCTGCCCGTTGGGAACGATGATCTGCACGTTGTCGGGGGTGACCAGTTCGGTGGTAAACAGGTTCAGGTCCACGACCGAACCCGCCGTGCCGCCAATATCGACATACTGGCCGATCTTGTAAGGGCGAAACACAACCAGCATGACACCGGCTGCCAGATCGCTGAGAGTGCCCTGCAACGCCAGACCGATGGCCAGTGACGCGGCACCCAGGATGGCAACGATACTGGTGGCCTGGATGCCGAAAATGCCCAGGACAGCCACAAGAACAATGGCCAGAATGACCCATTTGACGATGCTGGACATGAAATTGCCCAGCGTGGGATCAATCTGTGGTGTCGAATTGATCCGGCGGCGAACCATGCCTGCCACGGCCCCGGCAGCGATCCAGCCGACAATCAGGACGACCAGCGCCTTGAGCGCATTCATTAACAGCGGGGCAAAAGCGCCTGCCTGAGTAACAACTTCTTCCACGCGCATCTCCTTTCAGGGACAGACAAACCCGCGACTGTGGCGCGGGGATTTTCCGGATATTGTCAAAAAACTTTCACAAAATCTAGGATTGAGACTTAATCCGGCAACCTTGTCTGTTTTTTGGTGAACATCGCTTGACCGCCTGCGCACAGTCTGGTGACTGACAACCGCGCAGCGGTGCGCCTATCTGACATGAATATCCACCAAGGAGGCCGTCGTGCTCAAATCCGTTCAGTTCCCGATCATGGCCAAATGGCCGCCGGAATCTCCCGATGTCATACAGCTTTATGCGTTCCCTACGCAGAATGGCGTCAAGGCATCGATCATGCTGGAAGAGACCGGCCTGCCATACGAGCCTCATCGGGTCACGTTGTCGGATGCGGATGTCAGAAGCCCCGAGTTTC
>JBPCWT010000451.1:0-3252 GCA_051009255.1 Ruegeria sp.
TTTCCGCCCAGCTGGTACGCGGCAACCTCCAACCCGATCGAACGCTTCCCTGCACTTCAGGGCGATGTGACATCGGATGTCTGTATAGTCGGCGGCGGCTATACCGGCCTGTCCGCAGCACTACATCTGGCCGAGGCCGGTTTTGATGTTGTCCTGCTCGAGGCCCATCGCGTTGGTTTTGGCGCCTCTGGCCGCAATGGCGGTCAACTCGGCAGCGCGCAACGGATGGATCAGGAAGATCTTGAACGCATTGTCGGCGACGACGACGCGGTCAAGCTGTGGAAATTGGCCGAAAACGCCAAAGATCTGACCAAGGAACTGATCGCCAAACATCAGATTGATTGCGATCTGCTGCCGGGGATCGCGAATCTGGGGTTCAATGATTCAGAACGGCGCGATTTGCACGACCACGCCGAACACCTGTTCAACAAGTACAATTATGGACAGATCGAACCTCTGGATACCGACGCGGGTCATGCGCTGTGCCCCTCTCCGACGTACAGGGGCGGCTATCTGGATATGGGCGCGGCCCACCTGCATCCGCTGAACTTTGCCCTTGGACTGGCACAGGCCGGCGTAAAGGCCGGTATACGCATTCACGAAGAAACCGAAGTTCTGAACATCGAAGAAGGCACCAAGGTCAAGGTGCAGACCGCGCAAGGCAGCGTTACAGCCGATCAGGTTATTCTGGCCTGTAACGGTTATCTGGGCGATCTGAATCGAAAAGTCGCATCGCGCGTCATGCCCATCAACAACTTCATCGCAGCGACAGAACCGCTGGGGGACGACGCACAAAAGGTTCTGACCCGCAACGTTGCCGTGGCCGATACCAAGTTCGTTGTGAACTACTTCCGCCTCAGCGCCGACAAAAGGTTGCTGTTTGGCGGCGGTGAAAGCTATGGCTATCGTTTCCCTGCCGATATCGCTGCCACGGTCCGTAAACCTATGGCACAGATTTTTCCGCATCTCAAAGACGTCAAATTTGACTATGCATGGGGCGGAACACTGGCCATTACCATGCGACGAATGCCTTATCTGACGCGCATCGCGCCGAATATCCTGTCGGCATCGGGTTATTCCGGCCATGGCGTCGGAACGGCGACCCATGCCGGGAAACTGATGGCACTGGCAATTCAGGGACAGGTCGAAGGCTTCGATACGATGGCCCGCGTTCCGTCCCAACCCTTTCCCGGCGGGTCAGCACTGCGCAGCCCCCTGCTGGTGCTGGCAATGACCTGGTACGCAATGCGCGACCGCTTGGGCATCTGAACGCCCCAAAAACAACGGATACGTAAAATTTCGCCGATCCGGCGATTGACCACTTGGCTTGTCTGTATCCTGAATTTATAATTACAAAAGTTATAATTCGGGAAAACCAAATATGGCACTTCCACCCAATGTTCATGACGCCGAACCCATCCCGGCCGCCGCGCGGCAGGCCATCGACGCATTGATGCAGTCGGGCGACCTGTTTCGCTATACCGCCCCGCAGGACGCCCCGGTTGCCTTGTTAGAAGCCGAGTTTGCCGAGCTTCTGGGCACGAAATACGCGCTGGCGGTTTCATCCTGCTCTGCCGCGTTGTTTCTGGCGATCAAGGCACTGGGCCTGCCGCGCGACGCGCGCGTTCTGATCCCCGGCTTTACCTTTGCCGCGGTTCCATCTTCGGTGGTGCACGCCGACTGCATCCCGGTCTTGTGCGAAGTGGGCGACAATTATCGTGTTGATATGGCCGATTTCGCAGTCAAGCTGGATACGGTGCAGGCCGTCATCATCAGCCATATGCGCGGCCATACCTCGGATATGGATGCGATCATGGGTATGTGTGACGCACGCGGCATTCCCGTCATCGAAGACGCCGCACACTCGCTGGGCACCACATGGCATGGTCGCAACATCGGAACCATCGGCAAAGTCGGTTGTTTTTCCTTCCAGTCCTACAAGATGATCAACGCTGGCGAAGGCGGCATAATGATCACTGACGACCCGGATCTTATCGCGCAGGCGGTCATCATGTCCGGGGCATACGAGCAAAACTGGAAAAAGCACAAAGGCCCGCGCGGCGAAAACTCTCCGGAATTGGAACAGGCATTTGCCCGCTTGCAGAACAAGCTGCCACTTTACAATCTGCGCATGAGCAATCTCAGCGCCGCCGTAATCCGCCCGCAAATCCCCGAACTGGCGCGTCGCGTCAGGGACGGTCTTGCGAACCACGATTACGTTGCCGAACGGCTGAATACCGCTCCGAACATTCACGTTCCGCCACCGCTTGCACCCGAACGCCGTGCGCCGGATTCAATACAGTTCAACCTGATTGGCCTGGACGAGGCGACAACCCGTGCCTTTGCCGACGCCGCAGATGCACGCGGGGTCAAAGTGCAGGTTTTCGGCCTCAGCGACGACAACGCACGCGCCTTCTGGAACTGGCAATTCCTGCCCGAACAATTCGACCTGCCACAAACCCGCGAAATGCTTATGAAAGCATGCGATGTTCGCCTGCCGGTTCGCCTGACACGGGATGAACTGGACACCATTGCGGACATATTGCTGTCTGCAATGTCCGACGCGACACAGCCGAAAAAGGCATTCGGCACCTGAACTTGCCCGTTTTTGAGTAGGCAAACCCAAGAAATTTTGGTGATATACCGAACATCAGGCGATTGGACCTGATGTTCGGAGATCGCCATGCCCCGCCGTCTGGTCGCAATTCTGGCAGCTGATGTCGTTGGATATTCCAGCCTGATGGAACAGGACGAGCGTGGAACGCTGGACCGGTTGCTGGCCTTTCGCAAGGCAGTGTTCGACCCCATGATTACGGAACATTCCGGGCGCATCGTCAAACTGATGGGCGACGGCGCACTGGTCGAATTTTCAAGCGTCACCGACGCGGTCACCTGCGCCATCGCCATTCAGACACGCATAGCATCAGACGAAAACGAAACTCTCAGGCTGCGCATCGGCGTTAATCTGGGTGATGTGATTGCCGAAGGCGGCGACATTTATGGCGAAGGGGTCAATATCGCGGCCCGGCTGGAAGCCGCCGCAGAACCCGGCGGTATCTGCATATCGGACATCGCCCCCCAAGGCGTCGGACAGCGGATCCAGGCCGTGTTCAACGATGGCGGCACGCATCATCTGAAAAACATCGATCAACCGATCCGCTTGTTTCACTGGGCTGCCGATGAACAACACCGAAACACTGACGTTTCGCGCGTACTGACCCGCACCGATATCCCCGGCATTGCCGTTCTTGC
>JBPCWT010000452.1:0-3126 GCA_051009255.1 Ruegeria sp.
GATCAAACGGACACCTCTGGCCGATTTCCGTTCGCAAAAACGTGGCGGCAAGGGCCTCAGCGGTATGCAGACCAAGGAAGAGGACGTGGTCACCACGCTCTTTGTTGCGAACACGCATACGCAGCTGCTGTTCTTCACAACCGATGGTATGGCCTACAAGCTCAAGACGTGGCGCTTGCCGCAGTCTGGCCGTACCGGCAAAGGCAAGGCCATCGTTAACATCTTGCCGATCCCGACGGGCGTGTCCATTGCTGCGATCATGCCGGTCGACGTGCCGGATGAAGAGTGGGAGAACCTGCAAATTGTGTTTGCCACCAGCGCGGGCAACGTGCGGCGAAACCGATTGTCGGATTTCACGAACGTGCGCAGGAATGGCAAAATCGCCATGAAGCTGCCCGAGGGCGTGGAATTGGTGAACGCACGCATCTGTTCCGCAGACGACGACGTGATGCTGGTCACCAATGCAGGTCGTGCCATCCGGTTCCGCACCACTGATTTACGTGTCTTCAATTCTCGCGAATCCACTGGTGTACGCGGCATTCGACTGACGAATGGCGACCGGGTTGTATCAATGTCGGTGATCCGCCACTTCGAAGCCAGCGCGGATGAACGCGCAGCATACCTCAAGATGCGCCGCCTGATGGCTGGCGTGACCGAGGACGCAGACGGTGACGAAGACGAAGGCAACGCCGACAGCGTTCTGCCACAAGACCGGTACGCCGAAATGTCAGCCGCCGAAAACCTGATCCTGACGATTACCGCAGGGGGTTCCGGCAAGCTCAGCTCGTCACACGACTACCCTGTCAGGGGGCGTGGCGGCATGGGCGTGGCCGCAATGGACAAGGGCATGCGCGGCGGTGAGCTTGTCGCCTCGTTCCCGGTCGAGATGGACGACCAGATCATGCTTGCGACATCCAAGGGCCAGTCTATCCGGGTGCCTGTCGATGGCATCTCTTTCCGGTCACGTTCCGCTGGTGGCGTGAAAGTGTTCAACACCGGCAAGGGCGAAGAAGTCGTCAGTGTTGCCTGGATCGCAGATCAGGGCGACGAAGAGGACGAGACCGAAGTCTGAGAGATTTGACCGAAAACGCAAAAGCCCCGCAGCGGATTCCTGCGGGGCTTTTTGTTTTCCAAGCGCGGTTTTCCAGATTACAGCCCGTACAACGCACCAAATTTCTCTTCGAGGTATCCAAGAAGCGGCTCTAGTCCCGGCTCCTGTCCGCTTGCACGCTGAATGATCTCGCGCGGCTTGTACAAACCACCATACTGTTGCAAGTTCTCACGCAACCAGCCCGTCGCGCCAGTTGTATCACCGCAGGATAGTTGGCTGTCCAGATCAGGCACCGCAGCGCGCAGCGCCTCGTAAAGGCAACCGGAATATACATTACCCAGTGAATAAGTTGGAAAGTATCCAATCAACCCAATCGACCAGTGAACGTCCTGTAAACAACCGTTTGAAGGTTTGTCCACGTCGTACCCAAAGTCGGCCTTGAACCTGTCATTCCACGCAGCTTCAAGATCGCCAACCTGCAAATCATCCGCCATCAACGCGCGTTCCAGATCAAAACGCAACATGACGTGCAAATTGTACTGCAATTCGTCCGCTTCGGTTCTGATATAGCCTTTCTTGACACGATTGACCGCCGCATAAAACGCGTCGGCGTCATCAATGCCAAAATCACCAAAGACGTTGGTCATTTCGCCGTACAACCAGCCGGTAAACGCGCGCGAACGACCAATCTGGTTTTCATAAATGCGGCTTTGACTTTCATGAACGCCCATCGACACGCCCCGCCCCAACGGGGTCAGGACAAAGGTCGGATCGATCCCCTGTTCGTATGCGGCGTGACCAACCTCGTGAATGGTAGAGTAAAAGCAGTTAAACGGGTCGGTTTCGTTAGTTCGGGTTGTAATTCTGACATCTGATCCACTTCCCAGGCTGAACGGATGCACCGCTTTGTCAACACGCCCTCGATTCAGGTCATAACCAAATGCAACTGCCAATTTTTCCGACAACCGCATCTGTTCTTGGTCGCCAAATATTCCCGAGACGCCTTTGGGCGTCGGGCGATCCAGAACAGCCGCACGCAGTGCAACAAGACGTGGCCGCATCTGATCGAAAATCGCCGCAATTTGCTCGCTGGTCGTGTAAGGTTCATAATCTTCGACCATGGCGTCATAGATATTTCCGCCCTGCGCCAACGCGGCACCTTCTTCGCGCTTTAGCGCGACCACTTCTTCCAGAACCGGAAGGAATGCCGTGACATCCTCGTCCGCGCGGGCCTGAGCCCACTTTCCCTGCGCCTGAGAGGTGACCCGTGCTAGGGTCGTCGCCAAATCGGCGGGTACTTTGGATGCGCGTTCATAGGCACGGCGTATCTCTCGCATCTGTGCCGCACCGATCTCATTGGGGGCTTCTGCAAGCTCCAGCAACTCGGCGACGCGTGGATCAATACGGCGAGCGTGCAAAACAGCCTCAATCGCGGCCATTTCGTCACCTCTTTGCACTGCAGCACCGGGGGGCATTACTGTTTCCTGATCCCAACCAAGCCGCCCCGCAATTTGCCCCAAGGCAGATGTATCGCGCTCAAAGGCCATCAGTTCGTCATAGGCATTCATGTAGTTCTATCTCCGCGAAGTGAGGTTGGTATTGGATAGGCCGTCAGGAACCGCGCGCGCAGGATCAGCGTCCAAACCACAACGGCAAGCAACTGGTGAAGAATTGCGATCTGCCATGGCGCGGCGTAGACCACGGTGACAATGCCCAGAACCACCTGCAACGACAGGGCCGCAAACACGGCATTAAAGGCAAACTGCGTCTGCGGGTGCGCGCTGCCGCGGCCCTTCAACCAGACCACCACACCAAACACGAACAGAAGGTATCCGGCGCATCGGTGAATGAACTGAACCAGTCCGGGGCTTTCAAAAAAATTCCGCCACATCGGTTCCAGCATCGCAGCATCCGGCGGCAGCACGCCAATGCACTATGCGGCGCAGCAAGGGCAAGCCGAAACCGCCCTTGCGCTTGTCAATGCAGGGGCGGATGTCCATGTCTGTGCCGTCTACACCTCCACCGCTGTCTAAGCTACCATCCAATGGCACAGCCCAACGATCGCCATATCACTT
>JBPCWT010000453.1:0-5589 GCA_051009255.1 Ruegeria sp.
TGGTAAGAGCCGCGGTTAATCCCTTTTGATTACGAAATTGCCCGAATTCGGGGTCGATCCTGAATCCGTGTAATGACGCATGTCGTGCAGCAGTGCTGCGGTATGAATAGGAAAGGGACATCAATGAACAAGGCAATCACCGACGGCATCGTTTTCATGCCGCCGGCATTTGCAAACGGCCTGGATGTGTGGTCCAGCGAGGATGGAACGCCGGGTTCGCCCACCTATGATGGGTCTGGGTCAGGTGCTTTTGTTCCGGCGGATGCGGATTTCGGGGGCTGTCTGGAATTGCTGAAAGTCGATGCAACGCAACGGCTGAGGTATATGGGGCAGACGCCGATGTTGCCGGGTTGTTATTTGCAGGTCAGCGCACGGGTCAAGGCGATCAGCGGGCCGCTGCCGTCGGTGCGCGTCGCGGCCTGGGCAGGCGGCGCGGGCGATGTGCATATTGAGGGCCTGATCGAGCAGGGCGCGGCGACGCAGTTGTCTAGTTATGGAACGGTTCACGAGATCACGGCCATTGTCGGTTCGGGTCAGCGGACGGGTGTGGACATGCCTTGGGGGCTGACCCCGCTTTATGGGCATTTCGGGTTGGATATCGACGGTGCAAACGGGGCTGTGGTTCGGGTCGATGATATCCAGATCGCCGACGTCACAGGCATTTTCCTGCGCGACATGGCCGGCATCGTGGATGTTCGGGATTTTGGGGCCATCGGAGACGGGACTGCTGATGATTCTGCCGCGTTCGAGGCTGCGGATCAGGCTGCGAACGGTCGCCGGGTTCATGTGCCCGAGGGCGTGTTTCATCTGGCGGAAACCACGAGCATGGCATCCGACATTGCTTTTCTGGGCACAGTGACCATGCCCGATGACAAAATGCTGCTGCTGACCAAAAACTTTGATCTGCCAACCTATATTGCCGCCTTTGGGGACGAGGCGTTGGCCTTTCGCAAGGCATTTCAGGCGCTGTTGAACAATTCCGATCATGAATCGCTGGATATGGGCGGGCGCAAGGTGTCGGTCACTGAGCCCATCGACATGCAAGCCGCGGTTCCGAACAAAACCAGCTATGCAATGCGGCGCGTTGTTCGGAACGGACAGTTCGATGTGCAAAGCAACTCGGCGTGGAACATCGGGATCTATACCTCGACCGCCACATACGATCCGGACGATCCCTACAAGCTGACAAATGTCACCAACATTGCCAACATTCCGGTTGGATGTTTGATCGAGGGCAGTGGTGTCGGGCGTGAAATCTATGTGAAATCAAAGGATGATGGCGCGGGCGAGATTACGCTGAATGCGCCGATCCATGACGCGGCGGGGACGCAGACCTTTACCTTTACCGACTATAAATACGTCCTGGATTTCAGCGGCTTCAGCAGTTTGCAGAAATTTGGGATGGAAGATATCGAGTTTCAGTGCAATGGACGCAGCAGCGGTATCAGGCTGGCACCGTCGGGGAATACTTTTGTCCTGAAGAACTGTTTCGTCAGCCGTCCCAGCAATAGGGGGATCACCTCGATTGGGGCAGGGTGTCAGGGGATACTGATCGACGGGTGTCAGTTCCTGTCGACAGAGGAGTCGCTGACGGTGCCCGAGCGCAGTTCTATCGCGCTGAACACCAATGCCAACGACATCAAACTGCGTCACAACCGGGCGGTACGATTTCATCATTTCGCGGTGTTGGGTGGTGATAACAACATGGTGCTGGGCAACCATTTCTTTCAGGGCGACAGCGTTCCGAACGGTGTACGCAACGCCGGGCTGGTGATGATCGGGACCTATAACAGTTCAACGATTGCCGGAAATTATGTCGATAACTGTTACGTGGAATGGACTAACGAGCGCGACCCTGCGCCGGATTTCACGGCTGGGTTTTCGTTCAGTGCGATGAGTATTACGGACAACATCTTTTTGTCTGGCGAAGTTGCGCCCTGGTTCAGCTATATCGTGATCCAGCCTTATGGCACCGGGCATTTCCTGAACGGGCTGACGGTGACGGGCAACAAGTTTCGGTCAATCAATGGCAACATCGACAGGGCAGAGCGCGTGGACACCACCTTTGCCGATCTGGATCGTGACAGGTACGTCAATGTCACGTTCGACAACAACACGTTCCACGGAATTTCGACGCCATGCGCAAATCCTTTGAGAGTCAGATACACACAGAACACCGCGGTGCAATCGTGGTTGGTGGATTCGCAGGGGCAGTTTCCGTTTGGGGGCAAGGCGCGCAGTTGTGACAGCGTGGTTGCCCTTGGCCCGCTGGATGCGCCGTTCGGTGGTACCCGGTATTTGACGCCCTATGTCGAGCTGCAACAAGGGGGCAGCGAGGATCAGATTAATCTGCGCTGGTCTGAACCTGTCACGGGAACCGTTTCGGTCACGATGCGTATCGAAGATTAAGGCGGTACCAAGCCGGTCGCCCGGATCGGGCGGCCCGTTCAGAATTCACGCCACAACGCGAATTTGATCCCGATGCGATTGCGGTATGAATTACGCTCGACCCCGAGCACCCAGACATCAGGGCGTTTCCTGGGGCGGATCATGACCGAGGGTCGAATGCTCCAGTAAGAAGAGTTGCCCGAAGCGTGGAATGTTTCGATCTGCAACAGGGGATCCAACCACCGATCCGAGTTCAATCCCGCGGTGAAATCCAGTTTGTGGATCGTCGCCTCGTGCGTTCGGTGCTCGACAACCGCGTCTACCGCGACCTAGCCATTTCCCCAACGGTTTTGGAAGCTTTTGCCATAAGACAGCGTGGCCTTGTAAAGCGCCCATGTGCGCAGTTGCCGGTGATGCACACCCGCGCCAATTTCAGCGGCAAACCTGCCGGAATGGCCAAAGTCAGCGATGGGCATGCGCACAAAGAACAGCGCGTGACCATAGTAGTTTTGGTGTTCTTCGGCATCCAGTCCGATGGTGATCCCGGGTCGCAGGCCATACTCGGCGTATATCGACGTTTTGCTGTCATAAAAGTCGTCTTCGTCCTGATAGGCCGTGACCGAAAGCGCCGTGAACGCCTTGTCCTTTTCGCGTAGCCACGCGCCGGCAAGTGCTGGCGCCGGAGCGGGCAGGATCAGCGTCAGGATTATCAGGATACGGCCCATTGGATTCCTTTCCAGACGCAGCATCCGCAAGCATGGTTAATGGACCGTTAGCCATACTCTCACCGAGCAGGAACTTTTCCGGTTGG
Organism: Ruegeria sp.; assembly: GCA_051009255.1. Lineage (GTDB taxonomy): Bacteria > Pseudomonadota > Alphaproteobacteria > Rhodobacterales > Rhodobacteraceae > Ruegeria. Next base: position 3,200 of record JBPCWT010000453.1, read on the forward strand.
AAGTGGCTGGATTGATGAAGGAAATTCGAGCATTCGCCAAAACCTGTGCTAGGCTTGGATCAGGATAAGGAGATGCCAGATGCCGAAGATTTCCAAGGAAGCCAGCGTTCAGACTGTCATAACCACCTTTGAAATGACCCCGGGCACCTGTCAGGATCTGCTAGAGGCACTGACGGATGCTTATGCGAACTTTATTTCCAAGCAGCCCGGTTTTGTGTCCGCTGGTCTGCATGTCAACGATGCCCAGACGCGGATTGCCAATTATTCACAATGGCAGCGGCGCGAGGATTTTCTGGCGATGTTGCGAACGCCGGAAATGCGAGAACGAAATCGCAGGATCAACGAGCTGTGCAAAAGTTTTGAGCCGGTGATGTATGACGTTGCCGAAACATTTGACTGATGCTGACCTGGATCAAGGTGAACGCGGACGAACCGTATCATTCTTGGGTCGACCAAAACGGAGGCGCGAGCCATGTATCACAACATTCTTGTTCCGATTTCATTTGACGCTCAGCGGGATACGTCCGGTCCGCTGAAGCTGGCGCAATTGCTGGCAACGCCGGATGCAAATATCACGCTTATGCATGTGGTAGAGCATATACCGGACTATGCGATTTCTTACATGCCAGCCGAATATCTGACCGAGGCGCGCAAGGCCATTCAGACCGAATTGGATGATCTGGCATCCAAACTGCCAAATGCCAAAGGTCTGGTGATCGAAGGGCATTCAGGGCGCACGATTCTGGACTGGGCGGAAGCCAACAAACCGGACCTGATCATCATGGCGTCGCATCGGCCCGGCATGCAGGATCTGTTGTTGGGATCGACGGCGACCCATGTCGTACGCCACGCGCAATGCGCTGTGCATGTCGTGCGGTAAGCGGACCGGCTGGCCGATATGGCCAGCCCTATGCCCTAATGAAAGCAGCAGAACGATCCGTGATCGGCATCCTGCATCAAACGATCAAAATCGCGGCCCTTCATTTCGACCAGAGTTTTGTGGTCTCCGGCCTCGAACCACACCTTGTCCAGCCCGGTCAGGCTGTTGTCGATGATGGTTGGCAGATCATAGGCTGCGCCGACGGGCGGCGCGGCGCCCAGGTCGCAATCGTCGAAAACATCCTCGACCTCGGTTTCGGGGGCCAGTCCGATACGACGCGACAGGATCGCCTGCAACGACGTAAGATCCAGCTTGTGATTTGAGGGCACGACCGCCAGCATCGGTCCTTCTTCCATGTGAATCAAAACAGATTTGGCCAGATGATCACCGGGAACATGGGCGGCCTCGGCGCATTCGGCAGCAGTTGCCGCATATGGATGGCGAACTGTTTCAAATGGAAGGTCCTGGGCTTCGAGGTGATGTTTCAGACGCGTGGAAATGGTCATGGTGTCCTCCGTGGGTCCATGGCGACCGTACGCGCATCGGCGCGCCCGGGCGCCGTTTCCGAATGAGAGGGGTTCAGTCTGCGCTTGTTGACCGAGTCGGGCAAGTCTGGGAATGAAAATCGTTATTTTGCAGCCGAAACGCCTTGCCGAAACCTGCGTTGAGCAGACTGTCTGTGATTTTGAACCGGACAAAGCTGAAATCGGCGAAATCCACATAGAGCTTGGCCTTGGGTCGCAGTGTCAGATATCGGTCTCGCACCGCTTCATGCTCTGGCGTATTGCGCTGGATGAAATGCGCGGTGCAATGCAGGGTCAGGCGCGGGTGCGTCAGCGGATCGCCCTTATCAGCCGGTTCGCCGACAAGCAGGGCGCAGGCCGGATTTTCGTGCAATGCGCGGGTGTGTTCGGCCAGTGAAGAGATCAGTGAAACAGGCAGGTTTGCCGTGTCCGTCGCCAGCGCAATTCGGGTTACTGAGGGCAGCGAGGTATCGGGGCGCAACACTGCTAACGCGGCGTGTGCTGAACCGTTGAGCAAATCCCGCGCCAGGTCGCGGGCTGTGTCATCGACGGGCCGAAAAGGATCGTTTTGGGTCATTCTGATGCCATATTTTGCGATAATCTCAGGGTTTATGAAGAAGACGAGTTTGTCGAGTGACGAGTTAATCCCGAACCCACGTTCCGCCAAAAGGCTGGGGCGTGCCGAAGCGCAGCGCAAGCAGGCGCTGTCACCTGTGCGTATCCTGACAATGGTGTTGGCCCTGCCGATCACGACTGGGATGATCGCGCTGGGCGTTTATATGCGGACCACAGATTACGAGCCGACGCAGGCGGTCGCGCATATTGTGGCGCTTGCAGGATGTGAGGCAGCACGTGCTGTGGGCATAGGGCCCGTACGGGTGGGCGAACCGGGTTATCACAAGCGCAACGACCCCGATGGTGATGGTGTCGCTTGTGGTGCAAGTGCGGTCGTTCAGCCCCAAAGCGTCACGGTTGCCCACACAGAA
>JBPCWT010000454.1:0-3959 GCA_051009255.1 Ruegeria sp.
GTTCGATCTGTCCTATAACACTGTATTCATGGCCGCTGGTGGGTTTACAGCCGCGCTGGCCCTGTTCTGTCTGTTAGCATACCCCCAATTCGACGCGCCGACCCCACAGACCAAAAAGCTGATCTTACGACGCCGGTACTGGCTGTACTATGCGCTGCAATTCATGGCGGGTGCCCGGCGTCAGATCTTTGTCGTGTTCGCCGGATTCATGATGGTCGAAAAGTTTGGGTTCGAGGTACATGAACTGACCAGCCTTTACCTGATCAACCTGGTGATCAACATGGCCGCCGCGCCCATGCTGGGCAAAGCGGTTTCGATGTTCGGCGAGCGGCGCACGCTGATATTTGAATATACCGGGCTGGCGATCGTGTTCGCGGCCTATGGCGGAATATACTGGTTCGGCTGGGGCGTTTTGCTGGCGGCGACTCTCTATGTAATCGATCACGTTCTGTTTGCACTTGCGCTGGCGCTGAAAACCTATTTTCAGAAAATTGCCGATCCGGCTGACATCGCGCCAACCGCAGCGGTGGCGTTTACCATCAACCATATCGCTGCCGTATTTCTGCCGGCGCTTCTGGGCCTGCTGTGGGTGGTGTCACCGGCAGCGGTCTTTGGGCTGGCGGCAATTATGGCGCTGGTGTCACTGGCGTTGTCGCTGTTGATCCCGCGACATCCCGAACCGGGCAATGAAACCGTTCTTTCGAAATACGCGGCTGCTCCGGCGGAATGAAAGCGGTCTCAGCTTGACCTTGCCGCGTCCCGGCCCTAGGCGCTGAGGCACCGAAAACCGGAGACGTCCATGCCCACATTCACAGCCTTTACAACGTTGCCCGTCAAATCTGCCGCCGAAAAACTGGGCGAAGCGATGGAGCATCTTGATCCCGAACCCACGGGTGTCGGGGTGTTTCAGGTCGAGGACGGTTCGGGCCTGTGGGAAATTGGCGGCTATTTCACCGAAGCGCCTGACGAGGCAGCTTTGGCAGTGCTGTCCACGGCGTTTGGTACAAAACCGTTTGCCGTGTCTGAATTGCCCGAAACGGATTGGGTCGCCTATGTGCGCAGCGAGCTGGCACCGGTCGAGGCTGGACGGTTTTTTGTCTATGGCAGCCACGATGCGGACAATGTCCCCCAAGACCGCATCCCGCTGTTGATAGAGGCAGCAATGGCATTTGGCACAGGCCATCATGGGACCACGCTGGGATGTCTGCAAGCATTGGACAAGCTCATCAGCGAAGGGTTCAAGGCGGAAAAGGTTGCAGATATCGGTTGCGGAACCGCCGTTCTTGCCATGGCTGCCGCACGGGTCTGGGACGGCGCGTTTTTGGCAAGCGACATAGATCAGGTAGCGGTGGAAGTTGCCGAGGCCAACCTGAGGGCCAATGGTATGGACGGCGTCGTTCGATGCATCGAGGCCGCCGGGTTTGACCATCCTGAGCTGCGTGAAAGCGCCCCGTTTGACTTGATATTCGCAAATATACTCAAAGGTCCGCTGGTGGCATTGGCCCCGGAAATGATGGCGAATCTCCGCCCTGGTGGGTACGCGATCCTGTCAGGAATCCTGAACGAGCAGGCAGAAAGCGTAATTTCAGTTTATTCTCAAAACGGGGCCAATCTTGCCAATTCACGGGAAATTGGTGAATGGACGACACTTATATTAAGAAAATAAGGCCAAAATGGGTCTGTAAGGAGTGGTTTTTAACGGTACCGCCACTCTTTTGACGTAATTATTGTTTACGTTTTATTAACTTACAGGGGGCGGTTGTCGGAGGCTGCCATGACAGGAAAACAATTGGAATTTGATCAGCGCGTCAGTCGACTGAACAAAAAGCACGACAAGTTGAACCGGGGCTACCGCGCAACTGTGCGTTCAGATGGACTTGTCGTGATGAAGCCATTGCGGGTTCGCTCGGCGATCCCGTTGAAGGTGCTCGTGATGATCGTCTGCGGCTTTTTCGCCTTCAAGGCGTTCCTGCTGTCTGTACTCGGGTCATCCGGCTACGAATTGCGTGTAAACAGCCTGAACGAAGGCACACCTGTGGAACAGGCCGGTGCATGGGTCATGCAGACCGACCCGTTGTCAGAGCTTCTCGCACAACAAATGAACAAGGTATTCTACTGACCCCCCTAACTTGAATACGCCACAAAAAAAACACCGCGTGTTCCCTAACACGCGGTGTTTTCTTTTGCGCCTAAACATAGCGGGGATAATTCGTCAGCTACGTGATCAGCGATGACCTTCGGCAACGACGTCGATATCGCCACGGCACAGGCCGATATCGTCCAATTCACGGTCACTCAGACCGGACAGCGCGTTACGAGTTACGCGGGCATCGTTCCATTCGACAACGGCGTTTACGACAGATGCGAACGTTGCGCCGATACGGCCAACGAGGCCGAACGAGCCAGTGGTGGTGCGGGTTGTGTCCAGTGCAGCCATATCCTGTTTCCTTCTGGTGTGTGTTAAGATTCGAGTCTTCCGTCTTGCCGCGCATTTAGTGCTGTCGGATTGACAGTACAAGCGCAGAAAATGCATGTGTCCTATGCGATTTTTGCAACGCTCACAGAGTATGAAAGTCCCTTAAATTATTGGTGAATTTGCCCTTATGAACTGGTCGGTTCCAGACAATTCAAAGTCGCAAATTGTCCATCTTGTCGCCGATGGAACAGCCCTGTCGTTTTTGGGCGTCCGGTCAATTCGCTTGGAAAATGTTCTCGCTTCGTGCTAATTCGTAATAAAAGTAACAAAACCCGAGCAGGCCAAGGCACAACATGCGAATTCTGGGCATTGATCCGGGGCTTAGGACCCTGGGATGGGGCGTCATCGAATCGCATGGCAGCCGACTGAGTCACGTATCAAACGGCCTTTGCAAATCGGATGGCGACGATTTGGGCGAACGATTATTGTCGCTGCATAACCAGATTGTCGAAGTTATCGCAGAACATCGCCCCGATCAGGCCGCGATTGAACAGACCTTTGTGAACAAGGATGGCGCCGGAACGCTAAAGCTGGGACAGGCGCGCGGTGTCGCATTGCTGACATTGGCTCAGGCCGGGCTGCCGGTGGGCGAATATGCGCCGAACCGGGTCAAGAAAACCGTGGTCGGCGTCGGGCATGCCGAAAAAGAGCAGGTGATCCACATGGTCAAATTGCAGCTGCCGGGATGTCTGCCCAAAGGGGCGGATGCGGCGGATGCCCTGGCGATTGCGATCTGCCATGCCTACTACGGAAAGACGCAACAGGCGCGGGTGAAAGAGGTGCGGGCATGATCGGAAAACTGACGGGGCGGTTGGACTATCGAACAGCTGACCATGTGCTGATCGACGTGCGCGGCGTTGGCTACATCGTCTATTGCTCTGACAGAACGATGGCATCACTGCCCGGGGTGGGCGAGGCGCTCTCGCTTTATACCGACATGGTGGTGCGCGAGGACCTGATGCAGTTGTATGGGTTTCAGTCGCTGGTGGAAAAGGAATGGCACCGGTTATTGTGCTCGGTTCAGGGTGTTGGCGCCAAGGTGTCACTGGCCATTCTGGGCGCGCTTGGGCCCGACGGCGTCAGCCGCGCGATTGCGCTGGGCGACTGGGGCACGGTCAAGGCAGCCAAGGGTGTCGGCCCGAAAACCGCGCAAAGAATTGTGCTGGACCTGAAAGACAAGGCACCGGGTGTCATGGCCATGGGAGGCACCGTGACCGAAGCAGTGGATGGCCCGACACTGGAAGTTGTCGACACCGATGCGCCAGCCCCGGCCCCAAAACGAGCACCGCAGAAACCCTCGGGCTCTGCCGCGGCATCCGCCGGGGCGCTGTCGGCGCTGTCAAATCTGGGTTATGGCCCGTCCGAAGCAGCCTCGGCAGTGGCAGAAGCAGCGGCAAATATGCAGGATGCAGGCGAAGCGGATCTGATCCGCGCCGCGCTCAAACTTTTGGCTCCGAAAGGCTGAGTGACCGATGGTAGACGC
>JBPCWT010000455.1:0-19220 GCA_051009255.1 Ruegeria sp.
ATTTTCAGAGACTTTCATCCAGGGCGGAAATGACCGCGTTGCCCATTTCAGATGTCGAAACCGGTTCAACGCCTTCGTCGGCCAACAGATCACCGGTGCGGACCCCATCGGCCAGTACCTTTTCGACGGCCGCTTCCAGACGGTCAGCCTCGGCACCCTGGTCAAAGCTATAGCGCAGCGCCATGGCAAAGCTGAGGATACAGGCGATCGGGTTGGCCTTGGCTTGCCCCGCAATATCAGGCGCTGAACCATGCACCGGTTCATACAGTGCTTTGGGGCTGCCATTTGCCATCGGCGCGCCCAGCGAGGCAGAGGGCAACATGCCCAAAGAACCGGTGAGCATTGCGGCACAGTCAGACAAGATATCGCCAAACAGGTTATCAGTCAGAATAACGTCGAACTGTTTCGGCGCGCGAACCAGCTGCATCGCGCCGTTGTCGGCGTACATATGGCTTAGTTCAACGTCGGGATAATCCATGCCGACGCGCGTAACGACCTCGCGCCACAGGATGCCCGATTCCATCACGTTGGCCTTTTCCATCGAGCACAGTTTCTTGTTCCGGCGCATTGCCAGCTCAAAGGCAGAGCGCGCAGCGCGTTCGATTTCGGATTCCGTGTAGCGCTGAGTGTTGATGCCCACGCGTTCGTTGCCTTCCTCGAAGATACCACGCGGTTCCCCGAAGTAGACGCCCGAGGTCAGCTCGCGCACGATCATGATATCCAGACCTGCAACTATGTCCTTTTTCAGCGAGGAGAAATCTGCCAGCGCGTCAAAGCACTGTGCCGGGCGCAGGTTGGAGTAAAGGTCCATTTCCTTGCGCAGGCGCAGCAAACCGCGCTCGGGCTTTACGCTGAAATCCAAATTGTCATATTTCGGCCCGCCAACAGCGCCCAGCAGAACTGCGTCGGCCTCTTGTGCTTTGGCCATGGTCTCGTCCGACATGGGTTTGCCGTGGACATCATAGGCTGTGCCGCCCACCAGATCCTCACTCACGTCAAATTGAAGACCGCGATTGGTGCCATACCAATCGATGATTTTGCGCACTTCGGCCATAACTTCTGGGCCAATTCCGTCTCCGGGAAGGATGAGGAGCGAGGGGTTGGACATGAAGGGTCTCCTTGCGTTTCGTCGCAATGGCCCTAGCGTCTGCGCGTCATCGGGTCAATGAGACGATCCGGCAAAATCACGAGGAAAGTAAATGCTGATACCGGGAAATGCCGTCCCTGAACTGAAAATTGAAACCGTGGGACACGGGCTCTTTGATCTAAAGAGTGACAGGGGCGAAAACGGGACACTGGTAATCCAGTATCGTGGGCTGCATTGCCCGATCTGTATCCGGCAGATGGCCGAGGTCGAAGCGGCCCTTGGCGATTTTTCGGAGTTGGGGGTCGAGGTTATAATGATCACTACGGATACGGCCGTCAGAGCGGCCGAAGCCGTGGCAAAGGCAGGAACCGAACACCTGCGTGTCGGTCATGGTTTATCCCTGCCATCTGCTCAAAACGACTGGGGGCTTTACATATCCGAAGGACGCGCGGGAACAGCCGAAGCAGCGCTGTTTGCAGAGCCCGGACATTTCTATGTCGCACCGGACCAGACGCTGTATTTCGCCTGGACTCAGTCAGCACCCTTTGGCCGGCCTTCGGTTGCTGACATGATAGGTGGCATCAAGTTCGCGCTGGACAAAAACTATCCGCCAAGGGGGACATACACCGGTCCATTGTAGAGCCTGCTATAGGTGAACCCCAACCAAGTGCGGGGTTCGGCGTAGCGGCGCACTAGTGACGCGGTACGAACGCGCGCCCAAAGGCCTTTCGCAACCACTCGACGGTGACCTCTACGCGCTTGTAACCGACGGTGTCGGGGTTGAGATGCAGATACAATGAACGGCTGAATTCCGGTTGACCCTGCCCAACCCGTACCAGATCATCACGACCCTCTGCCAGACACATTGGCAGTAATCCTTTGCCTACACCTGCGGCCACCGCAGCCATCAAGACGCTTGCGTCAGTTGCTGTCAGCCGGATCGTCTCAGACCCCCGGCTCAGACGGTTCATGGCGCGTCCGATAATGGGTCTGCTAGCGTCTTCGTCAAAAAAATGTCACCCAGGACTCCGGCACCGCAGACAGGTGCGCGGCACGGTAAACCGCATATGGCACCTGACCCAGCGTTACTGTGTAGTCAGCCCATTTGGGCGGGACTTCGAACCAGATTTGGACGGTTGCCTCGCCTGTAACGGTTGCCGATGGCGCCCCGGTCAGCAATCGTACATTCAGGCCGGGGTTCCGGGCAAGAAACCGATCCAGCCCCGCGGACGCCAGACGCTGCATTGTCCAGGCGTTTCCAACGATCCGCATCGTTCCAACCGCACCTGACTGTAATCTTGAAATGTCGTCTGTCATCAGGTGATGGCGGGTTTCGATTTCTTGCGCCCGGCGGATCGCAATTTCACCAGCTTCGGTTGCAACAAAACCAGCCTTGGCGCGGACAAACAAGATCACGCCAAGGTCGCTCTCCAGCGTGGTTAAACGCCTGCCCATGGTTGTCGCGTCGACCCCCAGCAAATGTGCCGCCCCAGTCAGAGAGCCGGCCCGGCTGATTGCCAACAAAACCTTCAGATTGTCTAAATTCATATTCAGAATCCTGCAAAACTGCATGATCTTGATGCAGTTTACCGGCTGTTTGTCCAGCAATTAGGAGAATAGACTCATCTAAATCCAAAGATGTGTTCGCCATTTAGGCGAATTTACAACGTGTTACGGGCGAAAATCGTTTTTGGGCGGGATACGGGTGGCGAAGGAATTCGCGGCCCAGCCTTAAAGGAAAAGAAAATGCCAGATTTCTCGAAGATTCTAACCGTAACCTCCTGTCTGTTTCTTGTCGTAGGATGCAGCCAGAACGAAGCGCCGCAGCCAATTTATCCCGAGCCGGTCTATAACAAGTATGGGAATGTCGTCGGATGCAGCGACGGGTCAACGGTCACAGGATCTACTGCGGATAACCCATGCAAGAAACCTCCACCGCCACCGGACGGGTGTGATGAAACGTCGACACCTGGCGCGGCTGCCGATCCTTGTGCGCCACCGCCGGGTGAGGACCGTGAACCAGACGACAGTTCCACATCTGGGGGTGGGCGCGATCCTGGCCGCGGCTCATCTTCGCGGGGTGGGTCATCTACTTCCAGCACGACACCGGGAACTTCGCCCTGATCCTGAAATAACGCATGTCTGGCGACTGTGACCGGACCGTAAGGCAAACCTCGTAAGTTTGTCGGGCCACCATTTGGTGGCCCTTTTTCGGTCCAGTGGTTACCGAGTTGGAGCCTTAGTCGATGACCAAATCCACCCAGACAAGGTAGTGCCTGCTGGCATCGGATTGAACGTCATTGCCCGGGCTGCCGGGAACAGGCCGGTAAACACCGGCGTCCGCAACGCTCCAGTCCGTCGAGGGTAATACATAGTCTACCCTCAACTTGCCGACACCTTTCCAGCTTACTGTTGAAAGTGACCCATGGGCGTCGCTGGGTCGGGGATCCTGTATCCGATTGTCGGCAAGCAGGTCCCGGATTGCGGCTTTGTGTCCTTCCCCTAGATGACTATCCAGATTGGCGTCTCCGGCGATGACAAATCGATTGTCAGGGGCCGGGCCGAATGCGCCATCGAGGAATAGTTGCCAAAACCGGATTTCATCCCAGTTTCGCCGCCCGTTTCGATCTTCGGGACCGTCAAAGACCGGCGGTGAGGCGTGGAATGTCATAAGGTGAAACTGCCCATCCGGTGCGTCGATTGGCACGACCCAATGGCCCGTAGAGGACAGACGCTGGACGGACAAAGCCTGCTTTGAGGGGAAAGGCGAACCATTTTGAACGGGCAGATTTGCGCCGGGAACGGCCCGCCAGATCAGATCGGAAAAGTTCAGAGCGTCCTGATGCGCAATTGGATAGCGCGATAGTACTGCCAGCCCACCCTGACCGGTGAAGCGGCCCCAACCCTGTGCGTCGCCGGGACCGTTGGTTTTTCCATCACCGTACAGATCAACATCGGTCTGACGACCGGAATTGGGTTGTGGTGCAAATACGTGGGGGTAATCCAGGCCGGATTTAGACAGTTCCTGATTCAGGGCAATAAGGGCAAGGCCGTCATGGTCCCAATCTATCCCTTGCAGGGCCACCACATCCGGTTGGATTTCAGTGAGGATGCGAACGACACCCGATACCTGCGGATCGCCGCGCTGGATATCACGCAGCAAAAGACCGGGACCGTCACGGCTCAATTCCGTGTTAAAGGTTGCTACGCGCAATGTCTCCGCCTGTGCCGCAAAGGGCAAAAGCAGAAACGCAAAGGCACGGATCATGCAGTTTGGGTGGCCTCGGAAGTCGAGTAGGCGCGACGCTTTTCGACGATCAGGCTTGCGATGCGCATCGTTGCCATGCCGCGCATTATCATGCTGGCAGGAAGAAAGGCCCAGGCGCTCATTGTCCAAATCAGCGTCTGAGGATTGCTAAGTGATATCGGGCTTATGAAATCCGCCAACAGCTTGATCAGTGCCGGGATAACGAAAGGCAGCAATATACCCATCGCAATGTTCAACCGAGCATCACGTTGCAGACGGGTCACCACGTCACCGCCCTTGGTTGGGTCGAAAAGCGGCAGGTTGGTCCAGACATTAAAGGCGCCGTTCCCAGTCGGCCATCCGCGAACGCGAACGGCATAGGCAAAGCTGGCAATGGTTACCAAAGCCGCGACATATGCCACGCTGGCGGACATCCGGACCAGATCGACAAGCGTCTGGCTGGCATCGGGCGGCAGCATCAGAACCACCAATCGCACCGGAGAGTAAGGGAAATCGAGCACATTCCCAACGGCCATACCAAAGTTGTAAAAATAGCCGGTCAAGTTTGTTGGCGCGTAAGCGTTTTTGCAGATCAGCGTCAGGAACGTGATCATCGACATCAACCCCACGAACCGCAACCGGTTAACCGGAGGGGCATCGCGAAACTCGATGAAGCTGGGAAAAGCAGAATTGTATTCGGCAAACGTCAGAATAAATGCGAGTATTGCCAGAAAGACGACAATCTCGGTCGCGTTAGACGTCGATACCGGCAGGTACAACGCGGGGGTTAGCACCATCAGCGCTACCAACAATCCGCGTATCGCCGCCCCCGTTGTGCGTGCAATCACTATCCGAACCCTTTCAAACTGGATCGGCCGATTCTTCGCCAGCCTTCTTCCAACTTGTGCCCGTCGTTTGTTATTTTGACGGATGCCTCTCGAAAACGACTTTGTCTTCAATCGGCAATCAGCTCAAGCCAAGGGTCAGAAAACACTCACTTTTGGGCAAAAAGATGGCGAAACTGGTGCGGGTTTGCATCATTATCGACGCAAACTCGACGTGTATTGGTCGGTGACCGCTACATTTTGTGGTTGATAACTATTCAACCCCAAGAATGCGACGGAACCGCGCTTGCGGCTCCGACATTTTTATTAAGTCTCAGAATCATACTTAATGCGAGATGATCAGACCCAAGGGCGTGATTGTGTTACCTCGGATTCGAACTTGTCGATGTGGTGATCTTTTTCCATCGTCAATCCGATGTCGTCCAATCCGTTCAACAGGCAGTGTTTGCGATGAGGATCGATATTAAACTTGATGACCACGCCATCTGACGTAGTGATCTCCTGATCTTCAAGATGCACGGTCATGCGGGCATTCTCGCCCTTGTGGGCGTCGTCCATCAGCAATGCATGGTGTTCATCTTCGACCACGATGGGCAAGATGCCGTTCTTGAAGCAGTTGTTAAAAAATATGTCAGCAAAGCTGGTGGATATTACGACATTGATGCCGAAATCCTTGATGGCCCAAGGCGCATGCTCTCGTGATGAGCCACAGCCAAAATTGTCACCTGCGACCAGAATTTCCGCATCGCGATAGGCGGGTTTGTTCAGAATGAATTCTTCATTTTCGTTCCCGTCGTCGTGGTACCGCATTTCGTCAAAAAGCACGACGCCCAGACCAGACCGCTTGATGGTTTTAAGGTGAACTTTCGGAATGATCATATCGGTGTCGATATTGATCAAAGGCATTGGGGCGGCCACCCCGTGGATTTTTTCAAACTTTTCCATTTTCTCACTCCGGCGGGAGAGGGCCAGCCCCGTGCCCCGCGATTAAGCCTCGTTCGCTTGTGTCGTTTCGTTTGTGGCGCCTTTTACGAAAAGCGCCATGAAGACCAGGCCAATCCCGTTAAACAGCATTTCAATGCCCAGCAGTATTCCAAGAAGGCTGAGCAACGCCGCTGGTTCTGAACTTGCGTAAGACCAGATGATGCCCGCCAATATGATCGACAGAACGCCCGAGATCATGGTGGGCCAGAAAAACTGCGTTCCGCGCATCTGGAATGACAGGATCACTCTGGCGATGCCACCGGCCAAAAACAGGATCAAAACCACCGTTGCCAGAGTCAGCGTTCCTTCAAGCGGATTGCCGAGGAACGACCATCCCAGAAACAGCATCACGGCACCCATGATAAAGGAAAGGATTTTGTTTCCTGTACCTTCCACAGAAAAGCCGCCAACAACCTGCAACACGCCGGATATCAGCAGCAGAACGCCGGTCACCATTGTGACGGCAACAGATGCCACGATCGGAGCGCCCAGCACGAAAATGCCAAACGCTATCGATAGAAGCCCCAGCAGAAGCCATTTAACCCAGTCGCTCATTTCAGTCTCTCCCTCAAATATCTAAATATGAGGGCAGCTTACATCAAATCACGAACGTCTGTCAGCCTTCCCGTTAACGCCGCCGCTGCCGCCATTGCCGGGCTCAGCAAGTGGGTGCGTCCGCCCCGTCCCTGACGACCTTCAAAATTGCGGTTGGACGTGGCCGCGCAGCGTTCGCCCGGTTGCAATTGGTCCGGATTCATCGCCAGACACATCGAACACCCCGCAAGACGCCATTCGAACCCGGCTTCTTTAAATATTTCCGCAAGACCTTCCTCTTCGGCCTGCGCGCGAACCAACCCCGATCCGGGAACGACCATGGCGCGGATTCCGTCCTTGATCTTTTTGCCCTTCAAAATTTCGGCTGCCGCGCGCAGGTCTTCGATCCGACCATTCGTGCATGAACCGATGAATACCGTATCAATCGAGATATCGCTGAGATTTTGACCGGCTTCCAGACCCATGTACTCGATCGAACGGCGCGCCGCGTCCACCTTGCCGCCTTCGAAATCTTCGGGGTTCGGGACTGATGCGGTGATCGGCAACACGTCCTCGGGCGAGGTGCCCCAGGTGACGACTGGCGCAATGTCTTCGCCACGGATGGTTATGGTTTTGTCAAAGTGTGCATCATCGTCCGTGAAAAGGGTTTTCCACCAGTTCAGCGCAGCTTCCCATTGGGCGCCCTTGGGTGCGTGGGGACGGCCTTTGACATATTGAAATGTCGTCTCATCCGGTGCGATCAAACCGGCGCGCGCGCCGCCTTCGATTGCCCTGTTGCAAACTGTCATGCGGCCTTCCATGGAAAGGTTCCGGATGGCTTCGCCACAATATTCGATTACGTAACCTGTGCCGCCAGCGGTTCCGGTTTCACCAATCACGGCAAGGGTTATGTCCTTGGCCGTCACACCCGGCTGCAATCGGCCCGTGATTTCGACCTTCATGTTAAGCGATTTTTTCTGGATCAGCGTCTGCGTGGCCAAGACGTGCTCAACTTCGGACGTGCCGATTCCGTGGGCCAGCGCGCCAAATGCACCGTGTGTTGCCGTATGGCTGTCGCCGCAAACAACGGTCATGCCCGGAAGGGTCCAACCCTGTTCCGGGCCGACTATATGAACGATACCCTGACGGACGTCGTTGACCGGATAATAGTGGATGCCAAAGTCCTTGGCGTTTTTATCCAGCGCCTCGACCTGGATCCGCGATTCCGGATTTTCGATTCCGTTGACGCGATCAGGCGTCGTGGGAACATTGTGATCCGGCACGGCAATGGTTTTCTCGGGCGCACGTACTTTGCGGCCAGCCATACGCAGACCCTCAAAGGCCTGTGGGCTGGTGACTTCGTGAACAAGGTGCCTGTCGATATACAGCAGGCAGGTGCCATCATCGGCCTCGTGCACGACATGAGCATCCCAGATTTTGTCATAGAGTGTTTTGGGGGACATCGGTCCTCTCCCGTATTTATTGAAATAGCTGACTGGTGGCTGGGCGCCGGTTATAGGCGTGCCAGAGCCGTTCGGGCAGCCCCATAAAACCGCTCGCGCAAGCGCGCACGATCCTGCAGGTTCAGTGTCGGGGCCGGATTGTGTCTCATGCGCACCAGATATATCGCCCCATCCTGTCAATCAAGCATCAATCCCTGTTGATACGGACGGCCCGATCGTGGCTTGCAACATGAGGCCGCACTGTTCAAGCTGTTCAGCAGGAGATGTTGATGAACACTGATCTTTTGCCGCCAACAATTACTGATCTGTTTGCGGACCTGATTGCTGCGTTTTCCACTCAGTGGGAAAATCTGATGGATCTGGCGGTGACCCCCGGCTGGCGTCAATATCAATTGGCCATCGTGGTTTTGCTGATCGTGGTGTCCTTTGTACTCAAACTTCTGACGCAAAACCGGTGGAAAGAGTGGGCACGCGCACGGTCGGGGTGGCCCAAGTGGCGGCTTCGTATTCTGGTTCAATTGATGCGCCGGCTGACCCTGGTCTACTTTGTCGTGCTGTCATGGGGTGTCTATCTGGTGATGCAGCAGGTCACATGGCCCTCTCGCAGCTACATAATTGGCGTATTGGCGACTCTTGCGACCGCGTTGCTCATCATCGCGTTTCTGGCGCGTCTTGTGCAAAACCGGACGCTCAGACGTATTTTCAAGTGGTCGATGTGGATCTACGCAACGCTGGTCGCGCTGAATCTGACGGATGATGTTGCGGGCTTTATGGATGGCGTCGCGATTTCGATCGGCGATCTGCATATTTCCGCGCTGGGCATACTTAAGGCGGTTTTGCTGATCGGTGCGCTGCTGATCTTGGCAAGATTGGGCACCAAGGCAGCCGAGCGCGGCCTGGCGCGGAACGAAGACATTACACCGTCAATGCAGGTGCTGTTGGCCAAGGCCATTCAGGTGGCCCTGTACGGGATCGTCTTTATCATCGCAATTCGGACGCTTGGATTTGATTTGACCGGAATTGCCCTGCTTTCCGGTGCCGTTGGTGTCGGCATCGGCTTTGGCCTGCAAAAAGTGGTTTCAAATCTGATTTCCGGCATCATCATTTTGATGGACCGTTCGATCAAACCGGGCGATGTAATCTCGTTGGGGGACACGTTTGGGTGGATCAATGCGTTGGGCGCGCGATATGTGTCCGTGGTTACGAGAGACGGACGAGAGTATCTGATTCCCAACGAAGACCTGATTACAAATCAGGTTGTGAACTGGTCGCATTCTGATCGGTTTGTTCGGCTGGATTTGGATTTTGGGACCAGCTATGACGACGACCCGCACAAAGTACGCGCCGTTGCCATTGCCGCCGTCAAATCCGTGCGCCGGGTCCTGAGCGGCGGCAAGCACGAGCCCGTTTGTCACATAACGGAATTCGGAGACAGCAGCGTGAATTACGTGCTGCGGTTCTGGATCAGTGATCCGACTGCGGGGCTTACAAACATAAGGGGCAACGTCTATCTGGCTTTGTGGGACGCGTTCAAGGACGAGGATATTTCGATCCCATTCCCGCAGCGCGAGGTTCGCTTGTTAGGGGATCAATTCGACCATGCAGCCGCGCGCCAGCTTGCCAAAGAGTAACAGTTTTGATGCACAGTGTTGTGCGTTTCATTGAAATGTCACAAACGCCTTGCTACCTTGGGGTTATCCCGGCGCTGGGGAATTGCAGCGCATTGCAAAGGAGGACACAGTCCTGACTCTTCAAACTCAGGCGGGTTTACCCGCCGCAGATGGGGCCGCAGTCGTGGCCCACTCTCAGCTTACCAGCGAAAAGCTGCTTGAGCGCATCCTTTCCTCACTTTCCGATGACAATGCCGAAGATGTGGTGCAGATCGACCTGCAGGGCAAATCTTCTGTTGCTGACTACATGGTTATCGCGTCCGGGCGTTCGACACGCCAGGTATCGGCCATGGCGGAAAAGCTGATGGACCGCATCAAGCAGGAATTTGGATTCACTTCCAAGGTCGAGGGCAAAGATGCCGGCGATTGGGTGCTGATCGACACCGGTGACGTGATCGTTCATATATTCCGCCCCGAAGTGCGTGATTTTTACCAGCTGGAAAAGATGTGGCTGCCACAGGGTAGCAGCGCCTCGGCAAACTGAGGCGCCTTCCCGGCCTGTATTGAGAGGCTGGAGGCGAGAAAAGAATGCGTATCAGCATCTGTGCGGTCGGCCGACTGAGGGCCGGACCGGAGAAAACCCTGATTGACGATTATCTGACAAGATTTGACCGGACGGGCCGTTCGCTGGGCCTGGGTCCTGCGCGCGTCGTAGAAGTCGAAGACAAGAAAAACTGTGGAATGGGGAACGAAGCGGTGCTGCTGCGCAAATCTCTGCCAAAAGGTGCAGTAATCTGCGCTCTGGACGAGCGTGGCAAAACCCTTGCTTCTCCTGATTTTGCGGCAAAGTTGGAGCATTGGCGCGATGCAGGGCGGCAGGAACTGGCCCTGATTATTGGCGGCGCTGACGGGATTGACCCGGCACTGCGAGCGGAGGCTGATTTCGCAATATCATTAGGTGCGATGGTCTGGCCGCATATGCTGGTCAGGGTCATGCTGGCGGAACAGTTGTACCGCGCGGCGACGATCCTTTCCGGCGGGCCGTATCATCGGATATAGTGCTGACATGGCCGAACTGCTGATCGTCTATCATTCGCGAACGGGTGGCAGCCGCCAAATGGCAGAGGCTGCGGCAAGTGCTGCACGGCCCGAGATAACGACGATTCTCAAGCCCGCGACAGATGCGACGCCAGAAGATTTGTTGCGCGCCAGCGGGTACATTTTTTGCGGACCCGAAAACCTTGCGGCATTATCCGGTGTGATGAAGGATTTTTTTGACCGCTGCTACTACCCGGTTCTAGGTCGCATCGAAGGGCGGCCATATGCCCAGATGGTTTGTGCCGGTTCGGATGGGCAAAACGCAGTACGTCAGATTGCCCGCATCGCAACCGGATGGCGGTTGAAAGAAGTGCAGCCGCCGATGATCATTTGCACACACGCACAGACGGCGGAACAAATACTGGCTGAAAAAACAATTCCCCAAGACGAACTTACCAACTGCCGCGAGTTGGGCGCAGCAATGGGTGCGGGTCTTGGTTTGGGTGTATTCTAGGCGTCAGGGTATCTTGACGATGATTGTATCAGTGCTCCACCCGTCCACATTGCAACGGGCCTGAACCTGTACCGGAGATGCGTCATCAGGTATCGCTATGCCGGTCAGAGAGCGGGTAAAGGGTTGTTCATTTTCGTGCGGGTGCAACAACTCGCGCATTCCCAGCTCGGTCCCCTCCATATCCAGAACCCGCCAGCCGTCTGCATAATGGTCCCAACCTGTGTCCGGGTGCCGGATTGTCACGTCAAACCGCCAGGTGTCACCGGTGCGGCTGGCCGATACATTCTTGACCATAGGCGGGTCGGCAAGGGCTGGTGCGGCCAGGAGGAAGCTCAGAATCACGTGTCGCATGTCATCAGGATAGAAGAGAAAATCTGTCTTTTCGATCACGACTGCGTGTCGGCGGGCATCTCTTTCAACACGGTGCGCGAGTGCGAGGCAAACTCGCGCCGATAAAGCACGCCAAATGTAATCACAGTTCCGGCAATCAGGGCAATCGGCCCCAAAATCCAGGCCACCGAAGCAAGCGCAAAATATGTGGCACGAAGCGCCCGGTTAAAGCTGCGGGCGGCAGTAACGCAAATCTCCGCAGACTGGGCCGCGCGGGGATAGGCCAGCGGATCTTCGGGGTCATTGGGGACTGCGGCCATCAGCACCGCGCAATAGCCAAACAGTCGATGCGCCCAGACAAATTTCAGAAATGCATTGGCCAGAAACAGGATCACAATCAGAATTTTGAGTTCCCAAACCAAGGCTGGCGCGCTGCCAATTGCAAGGTCCTTGGCAACACCGGCAAGGCGTTCCGTGTTACCCAAAAGGGCGAGTCCCCCGCCAATTGCAATCATCGTGGTAGAGGCAAAGAACGTGCTGCCCTGTCTCATGCTGGCGACAACCTGGGCATCGAACATGCGGGGTTGACGTGTAACCATTTCCTGCATCCAGGTACGGCGAAACTCGTCCATCATCAGGGCCACTGATGGCTTTTGAGCAGATGGGTTTTCAATCCTCCAGCCAATCCACAGCCATGTCCCGATCAGCAGCAGGATTGCAGTGTAGTCGAGTGGCGAAAACAGTAGAATGCGGTCAAGCCATGTCATGGGCGCGACACTAAGGCCTGATGGCGTAACTTGCCAGTCGAGTAAATTGGTAATAATATTTTACCAAACGGAGGTGCCGCAATGGAAATGCCAACGCCGAACCCTGACATCCTGCGTCGCAAGGGCGCTGTACTGTCACGTTTGTTGCAAGCTTTGCCAAATGAGGCGGTGATTCATGAGCAATCCGAAACGCGCGCTTACGAATGCGATGCTCTGACCGCGTATAAATGCCCACCAATGATCGCGGTACTGCCCTCAACCACAAAAGAAGTGTCGGATGTTTTACGCATTTGTCACGAGGAAAGGGTTCCAGTCGTGCCGCGTGGCGCCGGCACGTCGCTGGCAGGCGGCGCGCTGCCGACAGCTGATTCTGTCATTCTGGGCACCGCGCGAATGAACGGAGTGCTGGAGGTCGACTATGACAACCGGTTCATCAGGGTGCAGTCGGGCCGCACAAACCTGAGCGTCACCGGAGCGGTAGAGGAAGAAGATTTCTTTTACGCTCCTGACCCGTCATCGCAACTGGCTTGCGCCATTGCGGGAAATATTGCTATGAATTCCGGTGGTGCGCATTGCCTTAAATACGGCGTTACCACGAATAATTTGCTGGGCGTCAAGATGGTAATGATGGATGGCACCGTGGTTGAAATCGGCGGCGCGCATCTGGACGCAAGCGGGTTGGACCTGCTGGGTGTCATTTGCGGATCTGAAGGGCAGTTGGGTGTTGTGACCGAAGCGACGCTGCGCATTTTGCGCAAACCCGAAGGGGCGCGGCCCGTGCTGATGGGATTCGACGACAACGAAGTTGCCGGGAAATGTGTTTCGGACATTATCAAGTCTGGCATCCTGCCAGTGGCGATCGAATTCATGGACCGACTGTGTATCGAGGCCTGTGAGAATTTTGCGCATGCTGGATACCCTGAATGCGAGGCGTTGCTGATCGTCGAAGTTGAAGGGTCAGAGGCCGAAATTGATAGTCAGTTAAAACGGATCATAGAAATCGCCAGGCGGCACAACCCGATGGAACTGCGCGAAAGCCAGTCGCCTGAAGAGAGCGCCAAAATTTGGTTGGGGCGCAAATCCGCCTTTGGCGCAATGGGGCAAATCAACGATTACATGTGCCTTGACGGAACCATCCCAGTCTCGGAATTGCCTTTGGTCCTGCGCCGGATCGGAGAAATGAGCAAGGAATACGGCCTGGCTGTCGGCAACGTGTTCCACGCCGGAGATGGCAACATGCACCCGCTTATCCTGTTTGACGCGAACAAACCCGGGGACCTGGAAAAATGCGAAGCCTTCGGCGCGGATATCCTTAAGCTTTGTGTCGAAGTGGGCGGATGCCTGACCGGTGAACACGGGGTCGGTATCGAAAAGCGGGATTTGATGGTGCACCAATATACCCAGCATGACCTGCAGGCGCAGATGGCCGTAAAGGACGTGTTCGATCCTGATTGGCTGCTCAATCCGGCAAAGGTATTCCCCTTGGCGGTATCGAAATCGCACCGGATAGCAGCAGAGTAATGTGTTGGGCGAATGACCCTTTTGGGTTTGATCTACTCAGGAAAAAGATGAACCGCGATGAAACCTGAATCAGAGGCAGAACTGGCAGAATGTGTGGCGGGGCTGACCAGCTCCGTAAGGATCGAAGGCGGCGGAACGCGGGGTGTGGTGACGCCTGATCCGGCACTGAGCACCGCCGGGTTAAGTGGCGTTACCCTGTATGAACCGGGTGCGCTTACTCTTGTGGCGCAGGCAGGCACACCCCTGACCGAGATCGAAGCGGTATTGGATGCCGAAGGTCAGCAATTGGCGTTCGAGCCGATGGACCACCGCGGCTTGCTGGGCACAAACGGAGAACCGACAATCGGTGGTGTTGTAGCTGCGAACGTTTCAGGCCCACGCCGGGTACAGGCCGGAGCGTGCCGGGATTTTCTGCTGGGCGTGCGTTTCGTTGACGGCACGGGTCAAGTCATCAAAAATGGTGGACGCGTTATGAAAAACGTGACCGGTTATGATCTGGTCAAGCTGATGGCAGGGTCTTGGGGAACGCTGGGGGTTCTGACCGAAGTGGCGCTAAAGGTTCTTCCCAAATCCGAATCTCAGGCCACATTGGCAGTGCAGGTTCCTGATACAATTACTGCGGTCAAAGCATTGTCGGCGGCGCTGACCTCGCCTTTCGAGGTTAGTGGCGCGGCGTATGACCCACAAGGGGGTCACGCGTTGATGCGGGTCGAAGGTTTTGCCGATTCCGTGGCATATCGGACAGGTCGTCTGACAGAGCTATTGGCGGATTTTGGTGAAATCGGGCAAGTCAAGGACTCGGCAGGCGTTTGGGCATCGATACGTGATGCCGGACCGTTACAGGACAAGGAAGGCGACGTTTGGCGTATTTCTATGAAACCGGGCGACGCGCCTGAAATTGCGGCAGTGATAGAAGCAGATCAAACCCTGTTTGACTGGGGTGGCGGATTGATCTGGGCGAAATTACCCAAAGGAACAGATCTAAGAGAGCGGCTGGGTGTGTTTGACGGTCATGCCACGATCATCAGGGCGGATGATGAAACCTGTACCGCGCTGGGCCGTTTTCACCCCGAGGCAGCGCCCGTGTCAGCCCTGACATCGGCCATTCGGCAGAAATTTGACCCGCGCGGGCGGTTCAACCCAGGGCTCATGGGGTAAACGATGCAGACAACATTTACCGAAGATCAGCTGAAAATACCCGCAATCCAACGGTCGAATGAAATCCTTAGAAATTGTGTTCACTGTGGATTTTGCACGGCAACTTGCCCGACTTATCAGGTGCTGGGCGACGAGCTGGACAGCCCGCGCGGGCGCATTTACCTGATCAAGGACATGCTGGAAAACGAGCGCGTGCCGGATGAAAAAACGGTCAAGCACATTGACCGATGTCTGTCCTGTCTGGCTTGCATGACAACGTGTCCGTCTGGCGTGCACTATATGCATCTGGTCGATCATGCCCGCGCGTACATCGAAGCCAAATATAAAAGACCGGTTACCGACCGCATCCTGCGATGGGTTCTGGCACAGATTTTGCCCTATCCCATGCGCTTTCGCTGGGCGCTGATCGGGGCAAGGATTGGCAGACCTTTCAGATTTCTTATGCCGGACGCCCGGCTGCGGGCCATGCTGGATATGGCGCCGAAACACATTCCCCCGGTCAGTCGCAACGACGATCCGCAAAGCTTTGTGCCCGATGGTCAACCAATCAAAAGGGTCGCCCTTATGACCGGTTGCGCCCAGAAGGCACTGAACACCGATATCAACGACGCAACGATCCGTTTGCTGACACGGTTGGGTTGCGAAGTTGTTGTGGCCGAAGGTGCCGGATGCTGTGGGGCACTGACACACCATATGGGCAAGGTATCGCAAAGCCACGCGGCCGCGGCGACGAATATCCGGGCGTGGACGCGGGAAATGGATGGCGATGGGCTGGACGCAATTGTCATCAACACTTCTGGTTGCGGCACAACCGTCAAGGATTACGGCCATATGTTTCAGGACGATCCCCTGGTGGCTGATGCTGCGCGTGTTTCGGCCATTGCGATGGACGTGAGTGAGCTTTTGGTGCAGCTGGACCTGCCGGAAGGCGACGACGCCGGAGTAACGGTTGCTTACCACGCGGCATGCTCGCTCCAACACGGGCAAAAAATTACCAGCTTTCCCAAGGGATTGTTAAAGCGTGCCGGTTTCAAAGTTGTTGAACCGGTCGATAGTCACCTGTGTTGCGGAAGTGCCGGAACTTACAATCTGATGCAGCCTGAAATTTCGGCCAAGTTAAAAGACCGGAAAGTGCAAACTTTAGAAGCAAAAATGCCTGACGTCATAGCCGCCGGGAACATCGGTTGCATGATGCAAATCGGGTCTGGAACAGGCATTCCGGTCGTTCACACAGTGGAGTTGCTGGATTGGAAAACCGGCGGTCCTATCCCCCGGGGTTTGCGGCAGATTTCGGCCGACGCTCAAGTTCCAAAGTTAAGGTAGACCAAACAGACTCCAGTGATGCAGGCAGGCATCAGTCGGGTTCTGAGTGCAATCCAACGTCCTTTGCCCTATTTTCGCCGCAGGGAGTGATTACAAAAACCGCTTGTGTTGCGTGAACTGGAGTACCTTGTGCAAAAGTGGATTAAGGCGCTTGTTCTGACGCTGCTGCCAACAGCTGCAATGGCGCAGGACACCGGGCTAAAAAGTTTGGAAACCAGTGATTCCGGCAAGGCCTGGATGGCCGTCGGACGATTGGATATCGACGGTACAGGGTTTTGCACCGGCGCGCTGATTTCACCAACGCTGGTTCTGACGGCTGCGCATTGTCTGTTTGACAAAACCACAAACCAGCGCATTGACTTGTCGCGAGTGGAGTTTTTGGCGGGTTGGCGTCTGGGCCGCGCATCGGCTTATCGTGCAGCACGTCAGGCTGTGGTCCACCCAAGCTACCAGTACGAAGAAAACGCTTCGGCCGACAGGGTACGGCACGACGTCGCCCTGATCGAGCTTTGGCAGCCAATCAGAAATACATCCGTTATTCCGTTCGAGACCGGTTACCGCCCGCGCCGGGGCGAAGATGTCGGCGTCGTTTCATATGCCGAAGACAGGGCCGAAGCGCCGTCTTTGCAAGAGGTCTGCACAGTTATGGCGCGACAGTCTGGCGTGCTTGTGATGTCTTGCGATGTCGATTTCGGATCTTCGGGCGCGCCTATATTTTCGTTCTCTGGCGAGCGCCCTCGTATCGTATCCGTGGTTGCGGCCAAGGCTGAACTTGAAGGTCAAAGGGTTGCGCTGGGCACCGCGCTGGAAGAGTCGCTGGAGCTGCTTCAAGCTGAACTGACCGCAGGACGCGGTTTCGGGCTTTCTTCAGAGTCCGGGAACACGCGACAAAATACCGGAGCGAGATTTATCCGACCATGATCCGATCTATACTTTGCGGCTTTCTGTTTTGTTCCCTGCTTGCGACCACTGTCGTGGCCCAAAGCTCGGGCACGCGGCGACTGACCGATCGGGATGATCTGTTTGGATGGGAAGGTGTTGGCCGACTGGATCTGGCCGACACGGGGTTTTGCACCGGGACACTGATCGCGCCCGATCTGGTGCTTACGGCCGCGCATTGTGCCTTGGACAAGAGAACCTCCAAGCCCTATGTCAGCGGCCAGATCACCTTTAGAGCGGGGCTCAGCGATGGTCGGTCACTTGCAGATCGTGAGATCGTGCAAATCGCGGTTCACCCGGATTTTCTGACCGATGCGCCGGTATCGGCTGACAGGGTCAGGATCGACGTTGCGCTGATGCGGCTGAATGAGCCAATTCCATATTCGGTTGCCAACCCGTTTGCCTTGCATAGTGGTAGGGTTTCCGATGACGAGATAAGCGTCACGTCATACGGGCGTGGACGTGCCGACGCGATCACCCGCCAGCGTTCTTGCCGTATTCTGCGACGGGTGCAGGGGCTGATTTCGTTCGATTGCGATGTGACATTTGGTTCGTCCGGTTCTGCAATTCTGGCAAAATCCGGGTCGCGGTGGCAAATTCTGTCAGTTGTTTCTGCCGTTGGGACTGATGGACAGAAAAAAATTGGATACGGAATGGAACTGTCCGGAATCGTATCTGATTTAAAGACTATCCTGCGGCGGGATGCGCCACAGCCCAAGGCAACAATTCGCCGCTTGCAGGTCGGGTCCGGCAAATCGAACTCTGGTGCGAAATTCATCAGCTCCGGCGGGTCTTGAACTCAATCAATTCGCTACCCATCTGAATTCTATCGGACAGCCAAAAACGGGGTCCGGTATTATTCACCGCCCGTCCAATTGGAGGGCACAAATCGTAAATCGCTCTGACAATGAGGATAACGAAACATGCGTAGTTTTGACTTTGCACCCCTGCACCGTGCCACCATCGGTTTTGACCAGATCGCCGACATGATGGACCGTGTTCTGACAAACGATGTGGCTCAGCCCAGCTATCCACCTTACAACATTGAAAAAACAGATGCCGACGCATATCGGATTTCTGTCGCCGTCGCTGGCTTTTCAGAAGATGATCTGTCGGTAGAGGTAAAGGAAAACTCTCTTGTCGTGGCAGGCAAGAAATCTGCTGACGACAAGGAACGTACCTTTTTGCATCGCGGCATTGCGACCCGTGCATTCGAGCGTCGTTTTGCGCTTGCCGATCATGTGCGCGTTTCGGGCGCAAGCCACGAAAACGGTATGCTGCATATCGACCTGAAGCGTGAAGTGCCCGAAGCACTGAAACCGCGCCGGATCGAGATTTCATCGGCTAAAGCCATCGAAAAAGACGTGGTTGATGCCAAAGCTGTGAACTGATGTGCATTTGAGGCCTCGTTTCAAAGGCCCAAAATGAAACGGCTGCGATAATCAAATCCCTCCCTCGGTTATCGCATTGCCCCGCGTTCCTCCAGACGCGGGGCATCATTGTTTTATCCCGTGCGACTGGCCGCAATGGACAGACCGTCAGCAACCGCGGTGAAGACTTCGGAAAATGTATGCTGCGCATCTGGAAACAAGGATCGGAGCGTTCCGGATACAGTCGACATCAGGCTGGAACCGCCCACGTAAACAACCCGATCAACCTGTGCCGCTTTGACACCGGCAAGCAGCAAGGTTTCACCCACGCCTCGGGACAGTTCTTGGGCATGTTTGTCGAGAATGCTACCCAGCGCCTTGGATGAGATTGGCACCGACAGGTTCAGTTCCATCTGGTTCAGTTGGATTGATGGGTGGGCGTTGAGGTCGTTCGCCGCAATTTTTCCACGCTCAACAGAAAACGCCAGAT
>JBPCWT010000456.1:0-18379 GCA_051009255.1 Ruegeria sp.
TCGCCACCATGGCGCAGAGCACGCTCTATGACTTTCATTGCCTCATCGGTCAGGGGCACCCTGAAATCTCCCGTCGCACCTTTGCGGCCTTTCATATGCACAGCCGGGATCGTCCAGATACATGCGCCCAGATCAATTTGATCCGGTGATGCGTAGCGGACCGGGGCAGAGCGCACCCCGGTCAGGATTAGCAGGCGTAGCGCAAGTTCAGTGACACCTTCACCAAGAGATGCATAAAAATCTGGTACCGCCTGCCAAGTCAACGCCGGAATGTTCTTGGCTTCATGCCGTTGTTTGCCGAGAAGGGCGCGGGCCTTGTCCACCGCCTGTAAGTCTACATTCAGGCCCAACGCTGCAGCATGTTTGAGGACAAGGTTCAGGCGGTTCGCAGCTTTTCGGGCCGTCTCGGCCTTTTCATGCCAGATAGGGGCCAATGCATCGCGCACAGCGATTTGATCCACCTCAGCGATGGGTATTTTGCCAAGCTTGGGCAGGATGTGGTTTTCCAACGGCGAGAACCAGCGTCCCGCAGTTCCATCGCCTTTCAGTTCCGCCTTGCGCGCCTCAAAGCAGTCTTGTGCAATATCCTGAAGCATATGCAGATTACGGATGGCTTCCCACTTCTCTGCATTGCGCTTGGCTATAGGATCGATACCGCGCTTGGCCTGCTGCCTGCACTCGGTCGCTATTTCACGCGCAGCCTTGAGGGAAACATCGGGGTAGGGGCCAAGGCCCATTTCCCTGCGCCTGCCGTGTATCGTGAAACGAAATACCCACGCAGCCGTACCGTCTTGACGCCGCACCAACCGCAGTCCGCCTCCATCCTCGTGCTTACCTGGAGGCAGCGATTTCAATCCGACTGCTGAAAGTTTATGAAGGCTGCTCGACATATTTAGTCCCCCAAATCGTCCCCCAATACATATTGCGTTACGGTGACACGAGTTGAGACTACCTGCAAGGTAGAAACACACAAATAGCAAGAAGTTACGGAATAATGGAGGTATCTATGACGCTACATGATGTGACTTGATACTTCCTTTATGTGCCCTTCAGCGGCACCAAATTTTGAGTTCAGGTGGAGATTACCCTTGTAGTGCAAGGACCGCGCTTATCCGGCGCAGGTTCGCTTGCATCCCTAGTGGTTGCCAGAGCGGCAAAATGCCCAAGGTACTCAATTGGTCTCGCTCCACACTATGCCTCGAACGTGACTTTGCCGCCGCATATGGTAAACGTCGCTTTGGCGTCAGACATCTCATCCGCAGGCGTTGCAAACAAATCCCTATCCATTATCGCAATATCCGCAAGGTAGCCGGCCATCAAAACGCCTTTGCGATGCTCGTTGAATTCCACCCAGGCGTTTTCGCGTGTATAGGCGGCGAGCGTGTCAGTCAGGCCTTGGCGGTTGTCCACCCACGGCGATGGCAGCGACGTGCCGTGAACTGCGCCGGCGACGGTCATCATGGTATCGAAGGGAACAACGGGCCAGTCTGTCGAGAAACACATTTTCACACCGCTGTCACGAATTTTGCGCCACGCAAACGCATAGGGGATTTGATCGGCACTCAACATCTCCCCCGGCTGGTAGGGGCTGAACAACCCGCCCACCGGAGAATGCAGGGGCTGCAGCGACGCCACAACATCCAGCGCGGCCAATCGCGGCAGGTCGCTGGGATCGATCACCTCGATATGTTCAATGCGGTGGCGGGAATCGCGGGCACCATTTGCCGCGCGCGCGGCCTCGTACCCGTCCAATGTTCGCCGAACAGCAGCGTCGCCGATAGCATGAACGCTGATCTGCAGCCCCATTGCATCTGCGCGAACACATGCCTCGTTAAAATGATCAGGCTCGAACACCGCATCGCCAATGCTGTCGGGCTTGCCCGGATAAGGGTTCAGCATCAGCGCGGTGTAGCTGTCCAGAACACCATCCATGAACATTTTAACCCGGCCCGACCAAACCATGTCCGAGCAAAAACGGCGGCGCATGTCGTCAGCCTCTTGCAATCGGTCCAGCGGGTCAAAGTTTTTCAGGTGCATTGGCACCTGCACACGCGCCGGAAGATTGCCTTCGGCCTCAAGCTCGCTAAGAAGTTCCAGCTGATAGTAATTTCCATCCATGTTGTGCAGCCCGGTAATTCCGTAGCTGGCACAGTGATTGAGGCCGCGCAGAATGACCTCTTTGTCAAAGGTGCGTTCCTGCGCGTTTGCAGGCGGTTCAGGTTCGGACCCGGTGACATAACCCAAAAGGTCACGACCACCCAATCGCGACAATCGCAGAACCGGGCCAAAGGCACCCGTTTCATTCAACTGACCCTGGGCTGTCCCATCAACGGCCATCACGATTTCAGAACCTTCGGGAACCGGGCCACCATGCAGGATGCCAGCCTTTTCCAGGGCAACAGTGTTGCTCCAGACGGTATGATGATCGGCGGACATCAGCGCCACCGGCCGATCCGGCAGAATCCGGTCAAGGTCCTGGCGGGTTGTTGTCTTGCCTGGGCCCAGAATGTCATAATCGGCGGCAACGCCCATAATCAAAGGCTCGTCAGGCCGCGCGGACGCAAAGGTGCGCAGGGCATCTGTCAGGGCGTCAACGCCCGTTGTGCCGCGCAAATCCAGCATATCCAGTTCCGCCGAGCCGCCGAACAGGTGAACGTGGCTGTCGATAAAGCCGGGCATGACCGTTCCGCCGGCAGCATCGATTATCTTTGTGCCATGTCCGGCCATTTCCCGAATGTCCTGGGTTGAACCAACAGCAAGGATAACGCCGTCCTTAACCGCAAGGGCGGTCGCATCTGGGTTGGTCGGGTCAAAGGTCAGCAGCGACCCGTTCAGAATAATCAGATCGGGCGAAACACTCATCTATGACCTCTGGGTGTTGTGGCGGTTGCTTTTAACGAATTGCCTGAATAATTGCGGTGCAGGCGCGCACGGCATCATGGCTGTAAGACTGGATAAGGTAATCAGGCCAGCTTGACATTTTAACGATAACCACGTCGGCGCTTTGGTCAATAAAGATCAATTGCCCAAACACACCGCGCGCCATAAAGACGCCCTTGTCGGCCGCATGCACCCAACAAAACCGGCGGTAAGAGCCCCCCGGTGACAGGATATTGTAAGGATCACCGAACCGGGACGGGTCTGCACCGCCGCAAATCCCGTCAATCCACTGCGCAGGAACAACCTGAAGGTCGCCCACCCGCCCGCGATCAGCGACCATACGGCCAAAGCGGGCATAATCGCGTAACGTGGCGTTGAAACCGCCATCTGCTAGGGCCGTTCCAGCATCATCCACGGTAAAGAACCCGGCATGGGCACATCCAATTTTGCTCCAGATACGGTTCGACAAAAGTTCGGCCAGATCTTCACCACTGACACGTTCCAGCACCCAGGCGATCACATCGGTTTCAATCGATCGGTATGAAAACTGCTGCGCGTGTGGGCGTTCTTTTTGCAGCGTCAGGATAACATCCCGAATGGTTGGCTTGATCTCGCCCTTGCGCACCGGACGCCAGCCGGATGCCACGTCAAGCCGCGTCATGTCGCTGCCGGGAAGTCCGTAATCTTCGGTAAAGCGAACACCGGATTGCATGTCGAGCGCCTGATCGACCGTACAACCGGCATAACCGGTTGCCGCAAGTTCAGGAATAATGTCCTGCAAAGGCGCAGAAAGGTCCAGAATGCCTTCGTCATGCAAAACCCCTGCCAGAATACCAACAATGGATTTTGACACGGACTGACCCAAATGCGGCAGGTCAGGGGCAAAGTCATTGGCATAGGTTTCCGAGATGATCCGATCACCTTTCAGAACCAGAAAACCATCCGTGTAGCTTTCACAAAGCCAGTCGTCGACGCGCAAGCGGCGTCCGTCAAACGTTTCAAATGCAATGCCCGAAATGTCCTCGCTTGCATCTGCGAACTGGCGCACATTTGTTCCTGCGCGGACATCCACCGTTGGAAACAGCTTGCGCATATTCTGGAACGACCAGCGATTGAACGGGGCAAGGTCCCAGTTTTCCAACGATGGCCGCTTTTCCGGTGGCGGCGGAAATCCCTGCATAATGCCGATTTCGCGGGCCGTCTTGGGTTTGGCGCAGGGGGGGCTGTTTTGCATCTTCCATGCTCCCGCAGGGCGACCCAATGAATGAGTCACAAACAAGGTGTTACACGGCGGCCCCTTTGCGGGACCGCCGTATCCGAGTGTTTGAAATTACTGCTTCAGGCGGGTCCAGAGCTTGTTGTAAAGATCGACAACTCCCTGATCGCAAGGCTTGACGAAATCTGGCACCGGCGCATCGGCTGGCATCACGATTTCAGGCGCTTCCAGCATTTCGGCATCCATGAATTCCTCGGACCCCTGAATGCCGTTGGCATAGCGCGCAAAGTTCGAGGTCATGGCCGCATTTTCCGGATCCATCATGAAATTCACAAACAGCTTTGCGTTATCCATGTTGGGCGCGTCCGCCAATACGGCAACGTTATCCATCCAGCCGGTAAAGCCCTCTTTCGGATAGGCATATTTCAGCGTCGGGCGATCGGCCCGGGCACGCATCGCGGCACCGTTCCAGCTTTGCGACAGATCGACATCCTTCGAGGTCAGCTTTTCGATGACCGAGTAATCCATGGTGCGCCAGTCATCCTTGGCCTTGCTCAGCAGGGCCATAAGCTCTTTCAACTGATCAGGGTTCGAGTTGCAGCGCGGATGGCCGAGATAGCGCAGACCGGCGTTAATCACATCATTCATGTCGTTCAGCATGTTGATGCGGCCCTTAAGCTCTTCCGGCGCATCAAAGATCAGTGCCAGCGAGTTGACGTCGCCGCCATACACTTCGCTGTCCACCGTAAAGCTGGTGGTGCCCCACTGATACGGCACTGAATACTTACGGCCCGGATCCCAGTATACGTCGACCCAGTTCGGGTCCATGTTACCGAAGTTTTCCATTTCAGAGGCGTTGATCTCGGCCAGCAGACCTTCGCCAACCATGATCGCAACCATGTAATCGCCGGGAACGACGATATCGTAACCGGTATTGCCCTCTTGCACCTTGGCAAGCATGGTTTCGTTGCTGTCGTAACCGTCAAGCGTAACCTCGATATCATACGCTTCTTCGAATTTCTTAACCAAATCGGGGTTGGTGTAATTGCCCCAGTTGTAGATGTTCAGCTTTCCCTCGGCATGCGCACCCGCCGCAGTGAGCGTAAGTGCCGAGATTGTAGCGGCTTTGAGCAGTGTGTATTTCATCAGTAGTCCTCCGTTGAATGTTGGTGACCCGCCGTCGCGCGGGCTTCTGGTTATTTTCGTTTGCGTTGCAGAAAGAATGTCAGCGTGACCATCGCCACGGTTACGCCGATCAGAATGGTGGATACGGCATTGACCTCGGGCGTGACGCCGCGCCTGATCTGGCCAAGGATGTAGATAGGCAATGTTGTTTCGCCGGGTCCGGCCACCAATAGTGTGATGATCACGTCATCCAGTGACACCACGAATGCCAGCATCGCACCCGAAACGACCCCCGGCATCAACAAAGGCAGCGTGACCAGCCGAAAGGTCTGCCACGGCGTGGCATATAGGTCTGCCGCTGCCGCCTCGAATGTTTCGGACATATCCGACAACCTTGCCCGGATCGGCATATAGGCGAAGGGGACACAGAACACCGTGTGCGCCAAAATCAGCCAACCCAACCCGGTAATCCCGGTCAACTGACGCAGGATCGAAAAGAACGAGAGCGTTGCAATCGCCGTGACAATTTCAGGGATCATCAAGGGCTGGTTTATCAGCGCAATTGCCGCCGACCGACCCCGGTAACGCCCGCCCCGCGTTGTCGCCAGCGCGGCCATCGTGGCGATGATGGTGGCGAAAACCGTTGATGTGAACGCCACCTGAAGCGAAATCATGGCCGACCGGCGAATGTCGTCGTTTTCCAGCGCCGCCGCGTACCAGCGCAGGCTGAATTCAGTCCACCGAACAACCGACCGGTTGTCGTTAAAGGAAAACGCGATCAGCACCGCAATTGGTGCATACAGGAACAACAACGCAAACCAGGTCATCCACGTAAACAGGGGCTGGCGGCGCAGCTCGCGTGACCCGGTCGAGCGGTTGAAAATCGACAGCAGTTTAGCCATGACCACCCTCCTTGGACGCGCCCGCCCGAAGGCTGATCAGCAAGGCGATCAGAACCACCGTCATCAGGATCAGCGCTGCCGCCGAACCAAACGGCCAGTTGCGGCCAGATCCGAATTGCAAGGCAATCAGATTGCCAATCATCAGCTTTTTACCGCCGCCCAACAGTTCGGGCGTGATGAACGCGCCCAGCGCCGGGATCAGAACAAGTATGCACCCGGCGATGATACCGGGGCGGGTGATCGGGATGATGATGTGGCGGAACACCTGAACCCGCGAGGCGTAAAGATCATGCCCGGCCTCCAGCAGGGAAAAGTTGAACTTCTCCAGCGAGGCATAGATTGGCAGGATCATGAACGGCAGATAGCTGTAGATGAGCCCGGCCAAAACAGCGCCATCCGTATACAGCATCTCGATCGGTTCGCTGATCAGGCCTGCGTTTATCAAAAGCAGATTCACAAAACCTTCGTCCCGCACGATCAGCAGCATCGAATATGTGCGGATCAGCAGATTGGTCCAGAACGGCAAAGTAATGGCAAACAGCCAGAAATTGCGTTGTTCCGGTGGGCGGGCCGCGATGAAGTAAGCCACCGGAAATCCAAGGATCAGCGTTCCGATCATGGTGACAAAGGCCAGCATGAAAGAGCGCCCGTATATCTGCAGGTAAGCGCTGTTAAAGGTCAGCGTGTCGTCAAAGATGTCGCGTTCAAAAAGGAACTGAACATAGGCATCCGTCGAAAACACCCACTCGACCCCGCCATATGTTCCGGGCTCAAGAAACGAATAGACCAGCGCAATTGACAGCGGGAACAGACCGAAAATTCCGATGATGGCCAGCGCCGGTAACAAAAGAAACAGGCGCGCGCGCCGCTTTTGAAACTTTCGCAGCTCTTGCGCCGCATGCAGGTTGGCAGCCGCCGTTGCATTTATGTTGGAGGCGGCCTGCATCAATCCTCCAGCACATGCAGCATGGTGGTATCGCATTCCAGCCCAACACGCGCCCCTATCTCTAGCGGGGTGCTGACCTGGGCGTGCACTTCGGTTCCGTCCTGCAAACGCACAAGCATCTGCGAGCCTGCCCCGAAATAGGTGCTGTCGATCACTTCACCGGACATAAGTGCGGTTGCGGCATGCTCCTCTACGACCCGAATGATTTCGGGCCGTAGAGCAACATGGACGGGGCCGGACTGCAAAGAAGTGCTTGCCGTGTTGACCGTGAGTGGTTGGCCCCTGTCAAAGCGGATTTGCGCCTTGTCCCCGCCAAAACCCAACAGCTCTGCATTTACGATGTTGGTGTCGCCGATGAAATCCGCCACAAACCGGCTTTGAGGCGCGGTATAGATTTCGTGCGGCGTTCCCACCTGTCGCACGGCACCGGCGGACATGACGGCAATCTGATCTGACATGGCCAGGGCTTCGCCCTGATCATGTGTGACGAAAACAAAGGTGATTCCGGTTTCGTGCTGCAGGCGCTTTAGTTCGCCCTGCATACCTTTGCGCAGCTTCAGATCAAGCGCCGACAGCGGTTCATCCAGCAACAAAACCTTTGGGCGCGGCGCCAGGGCGCGGGCAAGGGCCACGCGCTGCTGCTGTCCACCTGACAGCTGATCGACCCGGCGAGAGGCGAACTCGTTCATTTGAACCACCGCAAGCATTTCTTCGATTGCCGCGCTGACTTCGGCCTTGGGTCGTTTCTGCATTTCAAGCCCGAACCCGATGTTTCGGGCCACGCTCATATGAGGGAACAGGGCATAGTTCTGAAACACGGTGTTTACCGGGCGATCGTTAGGGGCAAGATGGCCAATCGACTGTCCGTCCAGCGCAATTTCGCCCTCGGTTGGCAGTTCAAAACCGGCAATCAGGCGCAGCAGTGTGGTCTTGCCGCAACCAGACGGGCCCAGCAGCGTAAAAAAGCTGCCCTCGGGAATATCCAGCGATACATCGCCCAGCGCGGTCACGGCAGGCGCGCCTTCGCCGAAACGTTTGGTTACATGCTTTACTTCGATCATGTTCTGAGCCCGGAGCGCCTGTATCAGTTGGTATTGGAATCAGACTACGCTGCGAAACGGCAACGTGGAAATACCTCTGATGGGCGATGCGTTTTCTACCCCTAAAGGGGTAGTCGCCTACTCGGAAACCGACTGTAAAAAGATCGAAAACAATGCTGATTGCGAAGAAATCCCAAGTTTTCGGTAGATGTTTTTGCGGTGCACTTTGACCGTGGCTGGCGACACGTCCAGCAGCAGCGCGATCGAGTGGCTGGAATGGCCGCGCAACAGGTTTTGAACCACCTCGATCTCTCGTTTGGTCAGGCCGTCGCATACGTTTTCGATCACGGTTTCCAGATTGACGCTGTTACCAAGGCTTTGCTGGTTGGGCTGAGGACTGCGGTGAAAATGCTGCTCGCACAGTGCGGCGATTATCGGATGGATTTCGGTCAGCTGTTTTACTTCGCGGCGCGAGAACCGCTTTTTGCCCAGTTCCGGCCCAAGGGAAAAGAACAGCACACCATCCGGCAGCGTGACAAATACCCCCAGTTCATCATCCAGCTTTAACGATTTGTAGTAGATGCCAAAGTAATCTGTTTTGCCAAATCGATCAGGTGCCACGTCCCTTAGAACCATGACCGGTGCGTGACTGCCGCCGATAAAGCGCACCACGAACGGATCCAGCAACCAGGCCCGTTCAAGCCACCGGTCGATAACCTCGGAACGCCGTTCCTGCCGCACATTGTCATAGATATGTTCCGGCGCGCTGTTAAGGTTCAGACGACTGACGAAGGCGCCCTGAAACGCGGCTGCAGTGCGCATGTAGTTCAGCAGTTCCGGCACGAAATTCGACGTGCCGACGGATCGGATGGCCCCGGCAATTGCTTCTGTCTGAGAAACGTCTTCGTTCATGCTGATCAATTGCACTACCGGTCAAACCTCACCGGGCTCTACTGTGTCCATTCGACACCGATTTGGCAACAACATGCGCATCTAATTCAGGTAACGATTATCAGTGCGATTTCAGCAATCGCTGAACGTCAACTGAATGTCCTCGACTTCATCGGATCACCGCTTTTGTTCTAGAGTTCTTTTTAGCTCCAATAGTTCAGGAGACGCATCACCCAAAGTGGGCTGCGAAGCGGCGAAGTTGTCCTTGATTTCCTCGAGGCGGGACTTAACGACCCTGTTCACCAAGTCGCGAAAGTGAACGTCCTTTTTTGAAGATCTTGCGGTGGGGGTGGTTGATCTTTGCGAAGCTCTGGCATCGGACTTGACGACTTTCGCAGCAAACCACGCAAGCCGCGGAGTCCAAGAATCACCAATTGCAGTCTTGATTAAGAGCTTGTTTAAGAGGCAGCTTACTTCTGAAGCAGTATCAATACCATTTTGTTGTGCGGCCAAGATTACAGTTCTGATCTTGTCAAGCTGCTCCGGTTTCCCAAATTTTCGAAAGTCCAGATGTGGTTTATCACCGTTTGCAAGTCTCGGAGGATGATTTTTATAAATTTCTTGCATTCGAATTGGTGCTTCTTCAGAACGCTTTTGCGCCCCCCTCTGCATAGACCGTACTTTGGCTTTACTCATTTTCCCCTCGTCATTTGCGCCTACTACCGGAGCGAAAGTCGTCAATGATTCTTTCTCGATTGCTCTACTTTAAGAGGAAGCTCTAAGATCGAAATTGCAAGTGAAACGCTACGGGCTCCAAAACTTTGAGCATTTTTGAAAGAAGTTCGGATACGTTGGCCAAATCCTTGTCCGCAGCACCCTGATCTGCATGGCGCAACAGAGAGAACGCATCAATGGAGATGCCTCGCAATCTAACACCCGTCGTGTCCCGCGATACAAATTTTTGTTGACGACTCGCCGCCGGGCGATTCACTGTCGCCACAAGAATTGGTCACAAGGACCTATGTCATGACACGCGTGTTCATTCACCCAATGATGCGCCGGGCAACCGGGGCCGACCTGGTCGTCTGACCAAGGGTAGGACGGGCCGTTAGATTGGCCGCCTGAATCGCCCTTGCGGCTTTGTTGATCTCTTCTTCGCGAAAATCTCATGACTGATGACCACGGATTGCGCATGGCAATCGATGTTGGCGGTACATTCACCGACACCGTTTTGATGAATGCTGCATCCAGCGTTCTGGCCACAACAAAAACGCCGACGACACGCCGGCAACCGGCGCTGGGCGCGCTGGAAGGCGCGCGACGTGTTCTGGTGGACGCAAATGCGCCCTGGCAAAGCGTCACAGGGCTGATCCACGGCACAACGCTGGCCACAAATGCTCTGATCGAACGGCGCGGCGCAAAAGTGGCCACAATCACCACGGCCGGTTTCCGCGATATCCTCGAGATTGCCTATGAACGCCGTTACAGCCAGTACGAGATCAACCTGATCAAACCGGACCTGATCGTGCCGCGCACACATGCGCTGACAATTGGCGGCCGCATGGACGCACGCGGGGCCGAGATCACGCCACTGAACGAAGATCAAATCGCCAGCCTTGCTGAAAGGTTGCACGAACTGGGGGCAGAGGCAGTGGCGATTTGCCTGTTACACGCCTATGCAAACCCGGAACATGAGTTGCGGTTGCGGAACTTGTTGCAAGCCCGAATGCCGGAACTGGTTATTTCACTCAGCCACGAGATTTCGCCCGAGGCGCGAGAGTTCGACCGGCTGTGCACGACGATCGCCAACGCCTATATTCAGCCGTTGATGTCGCGCTACCTGGTCGACTTCGAAACGCGCTTTGCCCAGGATGGCCTGTCCTGCCCGATCCTGATGATGACAGCCGGCGGCGGAATGACGACGGTTGAAACAGCGGCGCGATTGCCGATCAGGCTGGTAGAATCTGGGCCCGCTGGCGGCGCAATTCTGGCCGCGCGGATCGCACATCAATCCGGCGCAGATGAAGTGTTGTCTTTTGACATGGGCGGAACAACGGCCAAGCTGTGCCTGATTGACGATTTCAGGCCGCAGACTGCCCGAAAGTTCGAAATCTCGCGCGCTGAACGGTTCATCAAGGGATCAGGTATGCCCGTTCGTATCCCCGTGATCGAAATGATCGAGATTGGCGCAGGTGGCGGGTCGATCGCCAGCGCCGATCGTCTGGGACGCGTCCAGGTGGGCCCGGAAAGTGCGGGATCCGACCCCGGTCCGGCGGCGTTTGGCAAAGGGGGAACATTGCCTACCGTGACGGATGCGGACATCGCGCTTGGCCTGATCGAACCGGGGCGATTTGCCGAAGGCCGCCTGCATATTGACCGGTCCGCAGCCGAAACTGCTCTGTCCGGCAAGCTGGGCAGTGAAATCGGCCTTGCGGCGTCGGACGCCGCTTTTGCCGTCAGCGAAATCGTCGATGAAAACATGGCTGGCGCAGGCCGCATGCACGCAGTGGAATCTGGCAAGGATCTGAGTGAAAGACTGATGATTGCCTTTGGCGGAAATGGCCCACTGCACGCAACCCGTGTTGCGCGCCGCGCCCAGGTCGACCGCATCCTAGTGCCTTGTGATCCCGGTGTCGGGTCCGCTGTTGGTTTTTTGCATGCGCCCGTTTCATTTGAAATTATCCGGTCGCGTTACGATACGCTGGATTTGCTGGATATTGACGGGTTGAACCGGTTTTTCGATGACATGGTGAAAGAGGCGGAAGAGGTCGTTCGCGCCGGGGTGCCGAGCGGGCCACTGGCCCAACGCCGCGTCGCCTTTATGCGGTATCACGGGCAAGGCCACGAAATTGAAATCCGCATGCCGGACCGCGCGTTGGTGCCGGGCGATATCAAGGAACTGAAACTTGCATTCGAGGCCGAGTACAGCCGCCAGTTCAGCAGAACAGTCCCCGGAATGACCATCGAAATTCTGAACTGGGGGTTAACGGTATCCTCTGATGCCCCGGCCCTGCCAACCCGCCCGAACGCAGCCCCAACGCATATCGCCAAATCAGTAGAGACGCGTGAGATTTTTTGTGACGTCACCGGCAACTGGCGTCAGGCCCGCGTCTTTGACCGACACAACCTGCGCGCCGGCGACACTGTCGCCGGACCAGCGTTGATCGCAGAGCCGCAGACGACAACCTTTGTCAGCGCAGATTTCAACGCCCGGATCGACGAGATGGGGAATATCTGGATGACCCGCACACAGGGGGCAAAGACATGACATTGTCCAACACGAAACTGCAGGTGATGTGGAACCGGCTGCTGGCCGTTGTTGAGGAACAGGGTCAGGCGCTGATCCGCGCGGCATTCAGCCCGATCGTTCGGGAATGCGGCGATATTTCTGCCGGTATCTTTGACTTGCAGGGCAGGATGCTGGCACAGGCCGTTACCGGAACACCCGGTCATATCAATACAATGGCCGAAGCGGTCAAGTATCTGCGTACCCGTTTTTCCCTGCAGGACATGCGGCCCGGCGATATATACATGACAAACGATCCGTGGATCGCGTCGGGACATCTGAATGACTTTCTGCTGATGATGCCGGTTTTTCATCGGGATCGCGTTGTGGGTTTTACATCCTGCACATCGCACCTTGTCGATCTGGGCGGATTGGGTATGGGGCCAGAAGGCGCCGACATCTATGACGAAGGGCTGCTCATACCGCCGTGCAAGCTGGTCAGCGCGGGCGAAGTCAACGATCTGTTGCTGGATATAGTAAAGGCCAACTCGCGCGAACCAATTGCCAACGAGGGCGACATCTATGCACTGATTGCCTGCTGCGAGGCAGGTGCCGCCCGTCTGAGCAATATGATGGATGAATTTGGCATCGACGATCTGGCCGATCTTTCCGACAATATTATCGAAACGTCACGGCGGGGTACGCTCGACGCCATAGCCGAGCTGCCAAAGGGTCGCTGGAACAGCGTTCTCAGGGTCGATGGTTACGGGGACGAGATTGAACTGCACGCCGCGCTGACAATTGCCAAGGATCACCTGCTGCTTGATTTTGCGGGGACTGCCGGATGTGTGAGCAAGGGAATAAACGTGCCCCTGAATTATGCCGCCGCATACTCGGTCTTTGCGCTGCGTTGCATCATAGGATCCGACATTCCCAATAATGCCGGATCGCTGGAACCGTTTCGTGTTACGGCCCCCAAGGGGTGCATTTTGAACGCGCAATCACCCGCGCCGGTCGCGATGCGTCACACCTTGGGGCAGATGACGCCAGACCTTGTGTACGGCTGCCTGTCGCAAGCGCTGCCAACGGCTGTTCCCGCCGAGGGGGCATCCTGCATGTACGATCTGCCACTGCGCCATGTGGCAGATGCGGTGGACCGGGGCGACGACCCATTCGCGTTGGAGCTTGTGTTCAATGGCGGCACTGGTGCGCGCCCGGCCCTGGACGGCCTGTCAGCAACGGCTTTTCCCAGTGGCGTCTGGGGCAGCCAGATCGAAACGACCGAGGCTGTCGCGCCGGTGCTGTTCGCGCGACGCGAATTGCGACAGGATTCCGGCGGGGCGGGTCAGTTTCGCGGCGGCCTTGGCCAGCATATCGAACTCAGCGCGTCTCGGGATCAGGACATCATGCTGTTTCTTTCGGTCGAGCGTGTGCTGAACCCTGCCAAGGGACGTTACGGCGGACAAGATGGCGCCGCGGGCAGGATAAGGATTGGGCCTGACGGGTCTGATCTGCCCGGCAAAGGCGAGGTCAGGATCAGGGCCGGGGAGACGCTGATCTTTGAAACTCCGGGTGGCGGCGGATTTGGCCCGCCCGAATCGCGAAGCCCAGAAGCGCTTGCGCAGGATATCGACGCAGGGCTGGTCAGCCCAAAGGCCGCACAATCCTATTACCGGAGGAGAAAATGACGCAACCCCTTCCTCATATCTCCGAAATGGCCCCCTATGCTTTGGCGGAAATACAGGTGCCGGACGGCCAAACCCTGATTTCGCTGTCCCAGAATGAATGCATGCGCCCACCCAGCCCAAAGGCAATCGAAGCGGCGGCATCTGTGTTGCACAAATCAGAACTGTATCCCGACCCCGACTGGACCGAACTGCGCAATGCAATTGCGGCGCATCATCAGATAGATGCCAGCGGGATACTGTGCGCCAGCGGTTCGCTGGACCTGATCGGCTGTATTGCCCGCGTGTATGCCGGGCCGGATCGCGCGGTTCTGGCACCTGCCCATGCCTATCCATTTTTCCGGTCTGCTGCACAGCTAGCAAACGCCCGCTTTGACACGGCGGTAGAGGTAAATGCCGCCGTCAGCGTTGACACATTGCTGGATGCGGTCAGACCGGACACAGGTATCGTATTTGTCGCCAATCCCGGGAACCCCACCGGCACCCGCATCGCCAGATCCGATCTTGTTCGGCTGCGCGCTGGTTTGGGCCGGGATATCCTGCTGTTAATCGACGAGGCGTATGGAGAATTCGCCGATCACCTGAATGAGCCTTGTTTTGATCTGGTTCAGGGCGGCAACACCATCGTGTTGCGTACATTTTCCAAAGCCTACGGTATGGCCGGACTTCGTGTTGGGTGGGGGCTGTTTCCGGAACACGTCGCCGCCGAGATGCGCAAGGTCTTGAACCCCAACAACATCTCGTCAGCGTCACAGGCTGCCGCCACGGCTGCGGTTATTGATCAGAATTA
This sequence comes from Ruegeria sp., assembly GCA_051009255.1. Taxonomy (GTDB): domain Bacteria; phylum Pseudomonadota; class Alphaproteobacteria; order Rhodobacterales; family Rhodobacteraceae; genus Ruegeria. Next base: position 14,702 of record JBPCWT010000456.1, read on the forward strand.
TATGCGCGAAACCTGCTCGATAACCGCGGATCTGCGTGATCAGGCCACAAACGAATTGGTCCGCGCAGGGTTTTCGGTTTTCCCCAGCTTCACCAATTTCGTGCTGATCGACTTGGGCGGTTCCAAGGCTGCAAACGCAGCGGATGCCGCGCTGCGGGCCGAAGGCGTTTTCCTGCGCCCGCAATCAGGTGCGGGGCTGCCCGGCACCCTGCGCATGACCATTGGGCCGCAGGATGCGATGCGCACAGCAATCTCTGGACTCGTAAACTGGAAAAAAGAGACCGCAAAATGAGCATAACCCGAGGACGCGTCCGATTTGGAATTCTTGTTCCTTTTACAAATACCAATCTGGAACCGGATATGGCCATGATGCGCCCGGATGGCGTATCGCTGCATTTTTCCCGAATGGGTGGTTATGACGAAGATGAGGTTCCCGACGAACAACAGATGCAGGGACTGGGTGCCGCAGATCTGGACGGGCCACTAAATCTTTTGATGGGGGTAAGGCCTGAAGTCGTGCTTTACGGCTGCACATCTGCAACCCTGACGCATGGCCCGGATTTTGATCGTAGTCTGAGTGAAAAAATCAAATCCGATAGCGGTGCACAGACGGTGACAGCAGCAGGTGCACTGGTCAACGCGCTGGGGGCGCTGGGTGTTCGCCGCATCGGCTTTGCATCGCCATATGTGCCCGCAATCAATGACATGGCTGTCGATTTTCTGGGCCAGATGGGGTTTCAGACGGTTGCGCGATCCGAGGTTCACGAGACGCTGGACAACACCGGGCAAGGCGCACTTGATCCCGATGCGGTTTTTGAATTGGGCAAACAAGCTGACCATCCAGAAGCCGAAGCAGTGGTGCTGTCCTGCACGGACATGCGCAGCGTGGAAACGCTGAATCGTCTGGAGTCGGCGATCGGAAAACCGGTCATCAGTTCAAATCAGGCCATGATGTTTCAGGCCTTACAGCTGGCTGGTATCGCGAACCCCATACCCGGTTTCGGAAAGCTTCTGGCGCAGCCGCGACTTTAGTCAGTTGCCATATAGCGTCAGCCTTTGTCCGGCCCTACAATGACTTCGCCTTCGGGCTCCAGAATTTCGGCATCCTCTGCAACCACTTCTGATGCGGGTTCTTCGACATCGTTTTCGGCCTTGTCTTCCAACGTGCCAACGATAAGAGGCAGCATGTGAACCCCGGTGGCCGAGGCGATTTCAGGGGTCTGGGGTGTCTGCCAGCTTAGCGTGTCAAAGCTGCTGCAGGTCTGACAAACCGGTGCCCATTCGGCATGAATGTCGTGGCAATTGTCGCAAACCCATTGCGGCCCGCGCGGCGCGTTCAGCGCCTTGGCCAACCAACCCTGCACAACCGCATCACTGGCCCCTTCGCCCCGCTCGATCGCCGCCATCAGCGTATAGGCCCGCGCGTCTGCCTGCAGCTCTACCACGTCGCCCAGCGCCCGGCGTGCTTCGGGGAAATCTTCGGCCACGATATTCAGTTCTGCCCGGATCAGGCGGGTTTCAAGGTTTTCGGGGTGGACACTTGTCAGCGCTGCGAAACGTTTCACACGCGCGTCGGGCGTTTCATCCGGCGCGATCTCGGCAAACACATAGGCAAGGTCCGGGTGCGGTCGCACCTCCCATGCCTTGCGGATGATCTTGGCAGCATTGCGCGGCTTTCCCTTGTCGATATACGCCCGCGCGGCCATGGCCGCGGCAGGCACCAGATCGGGGGACAGGCGATTGGCCTCGATCGCGCGTTCCTGCTGATCGATGGATGCGGAATCGTCCAGAATGCCCTTGGCCTCTGACAGGGCCAGAACAGCATCGCGGCGCTTGTAAACATCTCTAGGCAATGTGCCGGATTTCAGTTTGGCGGTCAGGGTCGAACGCGCACCGGCCCAATCCTGCGCCTTGGTTTGCAGCTTCAGCAGAACGTCCTGCGTTTCCTCGTGGCGGGGTTTGATCTGCAGCGCCTTTTCGGCCAGTTTACGGGCGGTTTCATCATCGCCTTCGGCCAGCTTTTGTTTCATGATCCCGCGTACACCAACAAATCGCGTGGCCTGATTGGTAACCAGCTTTCTATAGGTTTCAGACGCTTTTTTCGTGTCACCGGTCAGGTCAGCCGCCTGCGCCACCAGCAGGTTCGTCAAATCGGGTTTGTTCAGCAGCTTTTCCGCTTTGGTCGCCTTGGACATCGCAACGCGGCCTTCACCTGACGCAAGCGCCATCAGCCCATCCGCCAATGCCTGATACCCCCGTTGTTCGCGGCTGCGGTCAAAATACCGCGAAAGGGCCGTTTCGTCGCCGTTTAGGAATTTCAGGGTGGCGATCAGCAGGTTCAGCAGCTTGAAAAACAGCCAGACACCAACGACAAGAACGCCCAGCGCGATTACCGATTGCAATGGCCCAAGCGTATATTCCGTACCGGCCACGGTTATCTGCACGCCGCCGCTTGTTTCCATCAACAATCCGGCACCGAACGCCAGCAAGCCGATGATTGCTACAAAAACCAGAATCTTAAACAGTGACCACAGCATGGCAGGTCCTTCAGTTCGAGTTCACGCTTTGTGCAAGCGCATCAGCGGCGGAAACGGCCGATAATCGGGTTTGGGCGGACTGCTCCCAATCCGCCATCGCAGTTTGCGCTGCTTCGGGCAACGACTTGAGCTCGGTCAGAGCGCCGGACAAATCTCCATTGGTCAGCGCGGCCTCGGCCCGCGACAGGATCGCGTCAGGGTCGTCCCCGTCCTGCGATGAAACGGAACGCGCGCCGGTCTGCCGTTCAAGAAAGGCAATCAGCCCCGTTCCCTTGTCGGCACCCCGCGCATCGGCAAGGGCCGCGCGCGCGGCAGGTGCAAAGGACGCGCTCAGGGCTGCAATGGTCGCAACGCCTTTATCTGCGGGCGCGGACAAGGCATCGGGCACGTCCACCCCACCCGCCTTTAGCTCGGCCAGCAGATCATCAAAGGGTACACCTGCGTCCAACTGCCCGTGCAGGCGCGAGATTGTAGCGGCATTTGTTGCGGCTGTCGCTTCGACTGCGGCCTTGGCTTCAAGCGCCTGTGCGTCGGCAACCATTTTTTCAACCTCGGCCCGTTGCGCGGACAGCGACTCCTGCAGTTTTTGCAACTCGGCCTCGTAAGCCGCTACGGCCTCGGGCGAGGCACCTTCGGTGATCGGTCGTTTTTCCAACTCGCCCAGGCGGCTTGCCAGCGGGTCAACCTTGCCGGTCAACGCCTCGATGCTGGATTTCACATCTCCCAGATCGGATTCGATCGGGTCCAGCTTGCTGCCAAGCGTCGCGACAGTTTCGCTGACGCCGGACAAATCCGACAGGTCTTGGACGGACTTGGACAGATTCGCAATCTGAACCGCCTGATCGGCTAGCTTCGCTTCTAACTCGGCAATAGTTTGGGATGGATCAGATCCGCCGGGCAGGATCATGTCGGTGCGTCCTGCGGCAAACCCAATCGCTGCCGCGATCACGCCGCCAATCAGTGCCGGAACAAACCCGCCGCGTTTTTCAACCGATTGCTCAGCGGCCTTTTCCTCGACTTGCGCAATTTCGGCTTCGGCTTCGGCTTCGGCTTCGGCTTCGGCTTCGGCTTCGGCTTCGGCTTCGGCTTCGGCTTCGGCTTCGGCTTCGGCTTCGGCTTCGGCTTCGGCTTCGGCTTCGGC
>JBPCWT010000457.1:0-3608 GCA_051009255.1 Ruegeria sp.
GCAAAATCCGCCTGGCAAACCGATGATGGGTCGGCCAGCTTCTGCGTGCCAATGGCGAGCGTGATCCATGGATTTATCTATAACAAGGATGCTTTCAGCGAGCTTGGATTGAGCGTGCCGGAAACCGAAGCGGACTTCTTTGCCGCGCTTGAAACGATCAAGGCGGACGGTAATTACATCCCGATGGCGATGGGTACCAACGACCAGTGGGAAGCCGCCACAATGGGCTATAACAACATCGGCCCGAACTACTGGAAAGGTGAAGAAGGCCGTCTGGCCTTAATCGCTGGTGATCAAAAATTGACGGACGAACAGTGGGTAGCGCCTTATACCACACTGGCGAAATGGGGCGCTTATCTGGGCGACGGCTATGAGGCACAGACATATCCTGACAGTCAGAACCTGTTCACCTTAGGTCGCGCAGCGATCTATCCAGCTGGAAGCTGGGAAGTCTCAGGCTTCAATTCACTGGCCGACTTTGAGATGGGCGCATTCAAGCCGCCAGTCCAAAACGCAGGTGACACTTGCTATATCTCGGATCACACCGATATCGGCATCGGTATGAACGCGGCCTCGGCCAATCCTGACGCGGCCAAGACGTTTCTGGCCTGGGTTGCATCACCCGAATTTGCATCGATTTTCGGAAACGCCTTGCCGGGTTTCTTTCCGCTGTCGAATACACCGGTTGAAATCTCCGATCCGTTGGCGAATGAATTTGTGAGCTGGCGAGGTGAGTGCGAAAGCACAATCCGGTCGACCTATCAGATTCTGTCACGCGGCACACCGAACCTTGAGAACGATACCTGGGGCGCTTCGGTTGCAGCCATCAAAGGGACAGCGGATCCAGCAGATCTTGGCCAAAAACTTCAAGAAGGCCTGGCCAGCTGGTACGCACCGCAGCAGTAATTCTCCCGCTGTTGCATCTTTCCCGGGCGGAAATTCCGCCCGGGTCATCCCCCGGAGGATTTCATGGATCGACCACAATTTCGCTGGCACATTATCGTGTTCCTGGCTCCTGCTGTTGTCGTCTACACAACCGTGATGATCTATCCACTGTTCAAAACACTGTGGCTGGCGCTCTACAGCAAGGTTGATCAGGAACAAATATTTGTTGGATTGGAAAACTTTCAGCGGCTCTTTGGTGATCCGCTATGGTCGGATGCCTTCTGGAACGCTTTGGGCAATAACTTCTGGTTTTTCCTTATCCACATGCTGGTTCAGAACCCGATCGGCATCGCGCTCGCTGCGATCCTGAGCCATCCGCGCCTGCGTTTTGCGGCGCTCTATCGCTCGGCGATTTTTATCCCCACGATCTTGAGTTTCGTGATTGTTGGCTTCGCCTGGAAACTGATCCTTTCACCAATTTGGGGCATCGCGCCGGGAATGTTGGACACAGTTGGATTAAAGTTCTTGTACGCTCCTTGGTTGGGCAAGGAAGAATATGCGCTGACAACGCTCGCATTGGTCTCGGTCTGGCAGTTTGTTGGCATCCCGATGATGCTGATTTACGCGGCACTTCTATCAATCCCCGAAGAGATCCTCGAGGCTGGAGAGATCGACGGCATTACCGGCACGTCGGCATTTTGGAAGATCAAGCTTCCGCTGATTCTGCCGTCGATCGGTATCATCTCGATCCTGACTTTCGTTGGCAATTTCAATGCCTTCGACCTGATCTATGCCGCACAGGGCGCCCTTGCGGGTCCGGATTTCTCGACGGATATTCTAGGCACATTCATGTTTCGCACGTTCTTCGGCTTCCAGTTGCAACTGGGCGACCCACATATGGGATCTGCCATCGCGGGGGCAATGTTCGCGATCATCCTTGTTGGGGTTTGCATCTATCTGTTCGGCATCCAGACGCGGATGCGACGGTATCAGCTGTGAGGGGCGTGAAATGAACAAGGCACGCCAGAACCCCTTCAACGTCACCGCGATGCACGGTGCGCTAATCCTCTATACGTTGATCGCGCTTTTCCCAGTCTTCGTGATCTTGATCAACAGCTTCAAGACCCGAAAAGCGATTTTTCGCGAGCCCCTTTCGCTGCCGAACAACGAGAGTTTCAGCCTGATCGGCTATGAAACTGTCGCAAAACAAGGCGATTTCTTCCTTTATTTTCAGAACTCAATGATTGTGACGGTAGCGTCGCTCTTTTTTATTCTGCTTTTCGGGGCAATGGCAGCGTTCGCGCTGAGCGAATACCGCTTTCGCGGCAACCTTTGGATGGGGCTTTATCTAGCGCTGGGCATCATGATCCCGATCCGGATCGGCACCGTCGCTATTCTTGAGATGATGGTTGCGACCGGGTTGGTGAATACGCTTTGGGCGTTGATCCTGGTTTATACGGCGCAGGGATTGCCCCTGGCAGTATTCATCCTAAGCGAGTTTATGCGGCAAGTGTCCGATGACCTGAAGAACGCAGGACGGATCGACGGGCTGAGCGAATACACAATATTTTTCCGGCTTGTTCTGCCGCTTGTGCGCCCGGCGATGGCGACCGTGGCGGTCTTTAATATGATCCCGATCTGGAACGACCTTTGGTTTCCGCTGATCCTGGCGCCCGCAGAAGAAACCAAGACTCTGACGCTTGGCAGCCAGGTGTTCATCGGGCAATTCGTGACCGACTGGAATGCCGTTTTGTCGGCACTGTCGATGGCGATCCTGCCGGTTCTTGTTCTTTACGTCATTTTCTCGAGGCAACTGATCCGCGGGATTACTTCGGGTGCTGTGAAATGACCCGGACCATCATCGCCGGACTTGGGAATATGGGTCTTAGCCACGCGATAGCCCACCATAATCACCCCGATTCTGAGATTGTTGGGCTGGTCAATCGAAGCTCGGTGGATCTGCCAGAAGACCTCGCCGGTTATCCCGGCTTCACTTCTTTCGATGATGCGATGGCCACCAATCCCGATCTGGTCGTGGTTGCAACTTACTCCGACAGCCATGCCGATTATGCGTGTCAGGCAATGGATGCGGGCGCACACGTTTTCGTCGAAAAGCCTCTGGCGACGACTGTTGCCGACGCCGAACGTGTGGTCGCCAAAGCGAAGGAGACTGAGCGAAAGCTCGTCGTCGGCTACATTCTTCGCCACCATCCATCTTGGGTGCGGCTGATCGCCGAAGCGCGCGCGCTTGGCGGTCCTTATGTGTTCCGGTTGAACCTCAACCAGCAATCGAGTGGTGCGGAATGGGAAACTCATAGGGCGCTGATGCAAACCACAAGCCCGATCGTCGATTGTGGCGTCCACTATGTCGATGTGATGTGCCAGATCACTGACGCTAAACCCGTTCGGGTCAACGGGATCGGTCTTAGGCTCAGCGAAGAAATCGCGCCCGGCATGTATAACTACGGTCAGCTACAGGTCGTATTCGAAGACCAATCGGTTGGCTGGTACGAAGCCGGCTGGGGCCCGATGATGTCTGAAACCGCATTTTTCGTCAAAGATATCGTGAGCCCGAACGGATCGGTTTCAATCACGGAAGGCAACAAAGGCGCTTCGGCGGATATTGACGGCCACACCAGGGTCGGCGGCATCTTGGTTCACACGCCAGAAGGTGATCGGCAGGTCGAAATTCCTGATGAGCCCGGCCATCAGGCGCTTTGCGA
>JBPCWT010000458.1:0-6713 GCA_051009255.1 Ruegeria sp.
GGGCTTGAACTGGACAACGGCATCAAAACCGATGCCCATGGTCGCACGTCGGATCCATCGATCTGGGCCGCTGGCGATTGTGCGTCGTTCCCGCACAAGGGCGAGCGCATTCGTCTGGAAAGCGTGCCAAACGCGATTGATCAGGCCGAGGTTGTGGCCCAGAACATGCTGGGCGCAGGACAGGATTATGTCGCCAAACCGTGGTTCTGGTCGGATCAGTATGATGTAAAGCTACAGATTGCAGGGCTGAACACCGGCTATGACCGTGTGGTAACCCGCCAGGGCGACGGGCAAACCGTTTCGTTCTGGTACTACAAGGGCGATCAGTTGCTGGCCGTCGACGCAATGAACGACCCGCGCGCCTATATGGTCGGCAAGCGTCTGATCGAAATGGGCAAAACCGCCGCCCCGGACGTCGTGGCCGATGCCAGCGCGGACCTCAAACCGCTGCTCAAGGCGTGAGGATCATCGCCGGAGATTTCCGGGGCCGCGCGCTGGCCTCGGTCGGCAAGGGGGATGCAGGCGCGCACCTGCGCCCCACCACCGACCGAGTACGCGAAAGCCTGTTCAATGTTCTGGCCCACCAGATCGATTTCCACCATTTGCGCGTCCTTGACCTGTTCGCGGGCACCGGGGCATTGGGGTTCGAGGCGCTGTCACGCGGCGCGGCACATGCAAGTTTTGTTGATGACGGGCGCGTGGCACAGGGTTTGATCCGAAAAAATATCGACCTGACCCGCAGCACCGACCGCACCGACCTGATCCGCCGCGATGCCACCCGGCTGCCGGAAAATCCGGGCCAGCCATATGACCTGATCTTTCTGGACCCGCCCTATGGCAAGGGCATGGGGCAAAAGGCACTGAACGCCGCTGTCACCGGGGGTTGGTTAACGGATGATGCGTTGGTGGTATGGGAAGAAAACACTCCCATGACCGCGCCTGTTGGGTTCAGGATGCAGGACAGCCGAAAATACGGCGACACGCATATCGCCCTGATGTGGCGTGATATTTCAGACTGAAACAGGTCAGGCAACTTTGCGCTGACAGCGAAATTGCAACCTGTCCGATCCTTGGCTAGCAAGCGGATGGCAAGCAAGGGGCGCACATGCACGATCCGGTAATTTTCGATTGCGACGGTGTTCTGGTCGACAGCGAGGTCACCTCGAACCAGGTCGCCATGAACAATCTGGCCCGCTATGGACTAACGCTGACCCTGCCCCAGTGCATGTCGCAGTTTGTGGGCGGAACAATGACCGACGTAAAAGAAAAGGCGCAGGCGCTTGGCGCTGAACTGCCGGATAACTGGCTGGACGAGGTCAATTGCGAGATCCATGACAGGCTGCGTGCAGGCGTCCCGGTTATCAAAGGTATTCCCGAACTGCTGGCTACTCTGGATGAAAACGGCATCCCGTTCTGCGTCGCCTCGAACGGCAGCCGGGAAAAGATGCGGGTCACGCTGGGGCAAAACGGTTTGTGGGACAGGTTCAGCGACGCGATGTTTTCTGCCTATGAACAGGGCGTGGGCAAACCTGATCCCACCATGTTCCTGACCGCCGCCCGGCATTTCGGCGCCCGGTCCCCGGTTGTCGTCGAAGACAGCAAGAATGGTGTTAAGGCTGCAATACGTGCCGAAATGCGCTGTCTGGCATATTCGGCGCATGACGACGGGGACGGGCTTGCACAGTTGGGGGCCGAGGTTTTTCATGACATGGCCGATGCGCCCGCGCTTTTGGGAATCTAATCCTCGCGTGCTATTATCCGGGGATGGACCACGCCATTGCCCCACCGATCTGGTTTGCCGCGCCGGATACAGAATCCGTCACTGGCCCGCCGTCGAAACCGCGTCGTTCGCCTGTGTTTATCCACGACGCCATAACCCCTTGGGGGCGGGACACAATGCTGTTGGCGCTTTGGCGCGAACAGGTGCGGGATCAGGATGAGTAAGTCGGGTGATACCTGCCGCCCGGCGACAGCGTAAAGATTTCAACGCCATCTGCCGTAACTCCGACCGAATGTTCGAACTGTGCCGACAGCGACTTGTCGCGCGTCACCGCGGTCCAGTCATCGGCCAGCGTTTTGGTCTCGGGGCGGCCCAGGTTGACCATCGGTTCGATGGTAAAGAACATGCCCTCTTCCAGCTTTGCACCGGTCCCGGGGCGGCCGTAATGCAGCACGTTCGGCGGCGCGTGGAACACGCGGCCCAGACCATGCCCGCAAAAATCGCGTACAACGCTCATCCGGTGGGATTCGACATATGACTGAATCGCGTGACCGATGTCGCCGAATGTGTTGCCGGGCTTGACCATCTCGATGCCCTTGAACAGCGCGTCATGGGTCACCTGAATCAGCCGCTCGGCCTTGCGTGGCAGTTTTCCCGCCACGTACATCCGCGACGTATCGCCAAACCAGCCATCCACGATCACCGTTACGTCGATGTTCAGGATGTCACCTTCCTTCAGCTTTTTATCGCCGGGGATACCGTGACACACCACATGATTGACCGAGATACAGCTGGCATGCTGGTAACCCTTGTATCCGATCGTGGCCGATTTCGCGCCCGCATCCTCGACCTGCTGCGTTATGATCCTGTCAATCTCGCCCGTTGTCTTACCGGGAAAGACATGATCCGCGATATCGTCAAGAATACGCGCAGCCAATGCCCCCGCCGCGTGCATCCCGGCAAAGTCGGCCTGTTCGTAGATGCGGATACCGTCCTTCGTCAGACGGCCACGATGTTCTTTCATCGGTGCGGGGCTCCAAAATATTGCGCAGCATCCTTTGTACGCTGCTTGCGCAGAAAGTTCCAGAGGGTGCGCAGTCGCAGACGCTCTACCGCTCAGATGGTGTGCAGAGTGTTGAATTCAAGTCTCAGGCGACCCATTTGGCCAGCGCTGGGCGTTTAGGACAAGGCAGAATATCCGGGTGAAATGCAGGACTGCCGGCTAATCCGCCGGGGCTGTTTGGGACAGCTCCTGTTTCACCTGCCCCAGATTGTTCTGAATCTCGGGGACAGTGGGATCAATCCGCGCAGCTTGCTCAAAAGCTCTTTTTGCACCCGCAAGATCACCTTTCTGGTACCGGGCATTGCCCAGCCCATAGGGCCAGATCCAATTGTCCGGCCACCGGGATCCGCCCTTGGCATACGCCGTTGCTGCTGCTCCGGCATGGCCCAGTTTTTCCAGCGCCGCGGCAGCGCCAAGGATTTCCCATTGGTCTTCGCTGGCGGGTAACTGGTCAGGGGGTAAAACAACCATCGCCCAATAATCACCCCGCTGCCACGTTCGCAGGAACAACCCAAGGCCCATCGTCATCTGCTCGTATTCGCCAGAATGCAGCGTGACCTGATTGCGTTCCAGATCATAGCCGACAACAACGGCGTAATGCCATTGCGGGGCCAGCTTCAGGCTAAGGTTCTGAAACACGATAACCGGATGCCCCACCGCAACCTCGTCCAACAACTCGGCCGATGTCGACAAACGCACGGCCAGCATGCCGCGCCGTCGGGCGGCCCCGATCATGTCCGCCAGAAATGTTCCCTGCGCTCCGGGCGTGAAAGATTGTGCTGCGATCTCGGACTGCGTGACATCTTTGCCGGACCACTGAAATACCATCGCCAGCGATGCAGGGCCGCAATAGAAATCGTTTTGCTTTATCAGCGGAACGTCACTGACCATTGCTCGTGTTGGCACGTCACCTTGCGACGGTTCCGGCATCTGCGGATGCGTACACGCCAACAGAACCAGCGGCAGCAGAATCGCAACCTGACGCCGGATACCAAATTGTCTGAAACAGATCAGCGACCAGCGCACCGGGTAAACGAAAATACTTTGGTCAGGCACAACAGATCAGTCACAAGCAGGATGATGAACACGGTCACCAGCGCACCAACGATACTGCTGCCACCTGCGGTTTCGTTTTCCATCTGCGTCAGAACCGATGCTATTTCCTCGTTCGACAGCGCTTTCAGACGCCGTTCCGCCTCGTTCGGGTCAACGCCTTGGGCCACCAGTTCATCACGAATTTCCTGTCGCTGAAGCTCGCTCAACAAAAAGTCGCGGTCGGCATGTGCCGCGTATTTCGAGATAACCGACTCGGTACTCAGCATCTCGGCCTGTGCCGCGGTGCCAAGCTGCACCGCCAGCAGCATCTGTATGACCGCGAATGTCGCCAGACCGCTCTTTGCTATTCGTTGAAAGCCCATATTCCCGGCGTCCTTTACAATTCGGCGTTGTCTTTTTCGGTGCCCTGATCGGCACATTGAACGCATTGTCCAGCAGCCGATCCGTGAATGCAACTGTTTGAAAACCGTTACCGTGGTTTCAGGAAACAAGCCGCTCAAATCACCCCTCATGCGTGAAATTCAGAAATTGCCGAGTCAACGTCCCGTAACTCTGCGCAGCCTGGCCATTAGCGCGTGCCCCGAACCGCCCAGGCCCGGGCCGCCAGCAAAATGCGCCCGTCCGGATCTGTGGGCAGGCTTTGCCTCAGCCGTTCTTTCAGGGCGTCGCGCGCGGCATCGTCCAGCGATGCGCAATAACCGGGTGCAGGCGCGATACCGGACAGAAACGGGTTCCAGTAATCGTCAAAGTCCCTGAATGGCGTCGTGATGTCGATCGGCACCGCCTCGACCCGGACCAGACCCGCGGCAGAAAACACCTTTGTCAGTTCGGCGGGGTGACAAATAGGAAAACGAATCCCTTCGTCTTTGTCATGGGCCGCCGGATCAAGCGCCACAGCCGCATCCCAGAAATAGCGCATGAACTGAACATGCCCGGCATAATCCCACACATACGCGGCAATGGTACCACCTTCCACGACACATCGCGAAAGCTCGGCCAGGGCTTTGGGCAGGTCGGGGATAAAATTTAGAACCAGCCCGGAAACAGCAATATCAACGGCATTCTCCTTCAGCGGGATTTCGTCGCCGGAACCGGGCAGGAACTGCGCCCGCTCGTCACTGACGGCCTGATTTGCCAAGTCACGAAATCCGGCAGATGGCTCCACCCCTATAACGGAACCGGGATCGCAATTTTCCAGTATCTGCGCGGTAAATGCCCCGGTGCCACACCCAAGATCCAGCCAACGCAAACCGGCAGGGGCATTCAGCCACGACAGAAACGCGCGCCCTGTTTTCCGGCTCCACCTGCCGACATAGTTTTCATAGGCATCGCCATCGGTCCATTTGTCATGCATGATCTGTACCCTCGCGCCAGCTGTTCTTTCCAGCATAGCACAAGCGTCGGAATAGGGATGATCCGGGGTCAGGCAGAGAAAAATGTCTGTGCAACGTCAACGCCCTCTGGCGAAATCCGCGTTCCACAAACCAACCGCTCCACCCCCTGTGCCTGCGCTGTCTCAAACGCTGCCGCATATGCCGGGTCGATATCGGCCGCCAGCGCGAAGCGGTCGCAATCGGTGCGCTGAACAAGGTACAGCATGATCGCCCGGTGCCCCTGCGCAACCATCGCCGCCAGTTCGCCCAGATGCTTTGTCCCGCGTGCGGTCACGCTGTCAGGAAACTCGGCCAGCCCGTGCTGCCGGGACAGGGTCACACTTTTGACCTCGACATAGGCATCTGGCAGGCCCGGCCCACTCAGCAGGAAATCGATACGGCTGTTTTTCCCATACTTCACCTCTGCCCGCACGGTGTCATAAGCCGCCAGTTCCGGTATCCCGCCACGCGCCAGAACCGCTCGCAACGCCTTGTTGGGGACCGAGGTATCGACGCCGGTAAAATGCCCGTTTTCATGATCGACCAACCGCCAGCCGTATTTCAATTTCTTCTTTGGGTCGTCGTTTGGTTCCAGCCAGATTTTCGTGCCCGGATCGGCCAGCCCCATCATTGATCCGGGATTGGCGCAATGCGCCGTCACCTCGCGCCCGTCCTCCAGCGTGCAATCGGCCAGAAAGCGTTTGTAGCGGCGGATCAGGCGGGCGGGGACAAGAGGGGTTTCAAATCGCATGGCCACGGGCCTATACCTGACCAAAGCGTCGTTCAAGAGAAGAGGGTGCCATGGCAAATCCAACTGCCGCAATGCTGGTGATCGGGGATGAAATCCTGTCGGGCCGCACCCGCGATGCAAATATGCATTACCTGGCTGGCGAGCTGACCAAGCACGGCATCGATATGAAAGAGGTCCGCATTGTCAGCGACGATGCACCCGCCATCGAAAGGGCGGTTCTGGACCTGTCTGGAACCTACGACCACGTGTTTACCAGCGGTGGCATTGGCCCGACCCATGACGACATCACCGCCGATTGCATCGCCCGCGCGTTCGGCGCGCATATCGATATTCGTGATGATGCCCGCGCCTTGCTGCAGGCGCATTACGACAAAACCGGGCTGGAGCTGAACGCCGCACGCCTGCGCATGGCCCGCATTCCGGACGGGGCGACACTGATCGACAACCCGGTTTCCACCGCGCCGGGATTTACCATTAAAAACGTGCATGTCATGGCCGGCGTTCCGTCCGTCTTTCAGGCGATGGTGGCCAGCATCCTGCCAACCCTGACCGGCGGCAGCCCCCTGCTGTCGCAAACCCTGCGCGTGAACCGGGGCGAAGGCGACATCGCCGCGACCCTGTCGACGCTGGCAGTGGATTTCAGCGATCTGTCCATCGGGTGCTATCCGTTTCAGGTCAACGGCGTGTTTGGGGCCAACGTGGTGGTGCGCGGTACAGACGGAGCGCGGATCGACGCGGCAACAACCCGAC
>JBPCWT010000459.1:0-8778 GCA_051009255.1 Ruegeria sp.
AACACTTTTTCAAGATTGACTTCCTGATGGTATCCGGTGCCGCGTTCCCGGTGCGCGATCTGGCCAGTTATAGCAACCACACCCGCCCCTTCGCGCCGCGCATTATAAAGACCGTTGATCAGGTGCAACGCCCCCGGTCCTACCGTCCCTGCACATATCCCGATCCCGCCGGTCAGATGCGCCTGAGCATAGGCCGCGTAAGCCCCGTTTTCCTCGTGCCGGACACCGATCCATTCGAAGCTATCATCCCCGCGCATGGCCTCTAGCAGCGGGTTCAGGGCATCCCCGGTCACGCCAAATATCTGCCGTCCGCCAGCATCTGCAAGGATATCCAAGAGAACTTCACATACGGACTTTCCTGCCATTGTTCTCTTGCTCCCTAATGCAACACCACGCCTCAAATCCCGGCCTGACAATGGTGAGACGGTTTTGCGATTCAATTCAAGCCATTGATCCAATAAGGTTCATATCAAATCATCGGCAGCGGCAGGACTGAACCCTTTGGAACGTGCATGGATGTATCTGGCAGTGTTTGTCGGCGGCGCCGCGGGTTCACTGCTGCGCGAGGCGTTTTCTCTTGAAATCCCCGGTGCGCCCTTCCTGACCGCAACCTTCGGCATCAACATCGCGGCCTGCCTTGTTCTGGGATGGTTGTATTCAATCCGGCACCGGGTTCACGCCCATGTCCTGCATCTGGGCGCGGTTGGCTTTTGCGGTGGGTTGTCTACGTTTTCATCCTTTGTAGCCGAACTGGAAAGATTGGCTGAATCCGGCGGCTGGTACGTCGCGGTTGCCCTGACGCTCGAGGTTGTCCTGGGCCTTGGCGCTGCCATTCTGGGCGAAAGCATCGGGCGCCGTAACAATGCGCAAGGGGACGCCGAATGACCGAGCTGTATCTTCATGCGGCCTTTGGTCTGGGCGGCGGGCTGGGCGCGGTTCTGCGGCACTGGCTTACACGCGTAATCACCCATGAATTGCCGTTTTCAACCCTGATCGTCAACGTGGTTGGCAGCCTGCTGTTGGGGGTTTGGATCGGTTATCTTGGCGGTCCAATTGCGATGGGCGAAGAGGAAAAGCGGCTTGTTTTCGGGTTTTGCGGCGGTTTCACCACCTTTTCCAGCTTTGCCTATCAGTCGCTTCAACTGCACCGCGAACGTACTATTGCGATGGCAGCGGGTAACATCTTACTCAGCGTTATTTTGTGTTGGTTTGCCCTGTGGCTGGGTCTGTTCATTATGGGTTGAACGCCGCACTTACCCCATCGGCATATGCATGCGAACCGCAAGATTGCCCAGAATCCAAACCGTTCCAAGGATGATGATCAACAGAACAAGCGTAGAAAAAAGGATCAGGTCCAGATCCTCTCGGCTGCGGCGGCGGCGATCTATGTGCAGGAAATAGATCAGTTGCACGATCAGCTGCACCAGACCCAGAATTCCGATGCTCATGTAAACGCCGGGCGTTTTGATGCCATAGAGATACGCGATCAGGAACACGGTAAGGGTCAGCAACAAAGATGTCCCATAACCAATCACATATCTGCGCCGCTCGCGCCGGTGCATGTCGGCCTTTCTATCCATAGGTCAGGCCTCCGAAATAGACGATGGTAATGATCCCTATCCAGATCAGGTCGAGGAAATGCCAGAACAGGGCCAGCCGCATCACCCGCGAAATCACCAGATCGGTCATTCCTATCACGCGCAGCTGAATGCCCAGCACGATCAGCCAGACGCACCCGGCCGCCACATGCAGCCCGTGCAGCGGTACCAGCCCGTAATAGGCCGACAGGAACCCGCTGCGCGATGGCACCCCGCCCTTGCTGGCCATATCCATGAAATCACGGATTTCCAGAAACAAAAAACTAAACCCCAGCAGCAGGGTCATGCCGAACCAGAACACGATCCTGACGCGCGGCAGCTTGTATTTCAACGCCAGCATCGCCAACCCTACCGTCAGGCTACTGGTCAGCAGGATCAGCGTCTGCGCAAAGATGCTGTGCAGATTAAACAGCTCGCTCGGCCCCGGTCCGCCTGCCTGTGCGTCGATCAAGGTGATGTAGATGGCAAACATCAGCCCGAAATAGACCAGATCGCTCATCAAAAAGACCCAGAAACCGAATTGCACGACCTCTGTCGCTTTGTCGGCGCTGGCATGCCCTTCTCCAAGGTTCAGGCCGGGATAGCTGTGGGTCGGGGCGCGGTTCATGTGGCCACCTCCATATCCGGTCGGGCAAGGCCACGGTTTTCTGCTGCCGCCTCGTCATCGCGGTCAACCGGGGTTGAACTGCGCACAAGCGCCAACCAAGCCTCGTGCCGCTTGCGCACCTCTGCCGCCGGAATAACTTCTTCGGTGTCGGTGTTGAAACTCCAGACGATGATCGACAGAACGATCAGTACCGTAATCAACGCGGCCAGCCACCAGATCCACCAGACCAGCGCGAACATCCAGACGCCGCTGAGAACGCAAAGAACAAACCCGACAGGCGTATTCTTTGGCATGGCAATGTCCTGATAATCAGCAGGCGAAACATATGCCGCCCCCCGCTCCTTGGCGGCGGCGAAATTGTCCCGATCCGTCACATCAGGAATAACCGCAAAGTTATAGGGCGGCGGCGGTGCCGGTATCGACCATTCCAGCGTGCGCCCGTCCCACGGATCACCAATCGGAACTGCCGCCTTGTCGCGGTCACGAATACTGACCCAAAGCTGGATCAGAATGGAAAACAGCCCACAGGTGATCACAAGCGCACCGATGACGGCCACGATCATGAACGGATGGAAGGACGGATCGCTGTAGCTGAACGACCGGCGCGGCATTCCCATCAGGCCAACTGCGTAAAGCGGCATGAACGTCAGCAGGAAACCAGCCGTCCACAGCAGCACCGAAACCCGGCCCCAGACCTCGTTCAGGCGGAATCCAAACGCCTTGGGAAACCAGTAATTGTATCCCGCCAGCATCCCGAACAACACGCCGGGCAACAGTGCATTGTGGAAATGTGCGACCAGAAACAGGGTGTTGTGCACCTGAAAGTCAACGGTCGGGTTGGCAAGGATCACCCCGGTCAGACCCCCGATCACGAACAGGATCAGAAACGACAACCCATACAGCATCGGCAAGGAAAATCGGATGCGCCCCCGGAACAGCGTGGCCATCCAGTCATAAATCTTTACGCCTGTCGGAATGGCAATCAGCATCGTGGCGATGCCAAAAACCGCGTTGATCAACGCGCTTTGCCCCATGGTGAAAAAGTGGTGCAGCCAGACTGTAAAGGACAAAACCGCAATGCACATGGTCGCAATGACCAGCGACGGATAACCATATAGCCGCTTGGCCGAGAAGGTGGCGAACACCTCGGAAAAAATCCCATAGGCAGGCAGAACCAGCAGATAAACCTCTGGATGGCCGAACAGCCAGAAAAGGTTGGCATAGTTCATCATGTTGCCGCCCAAATCGTTGGTAAAGAAATGGAAATCCAGATACCGATCAGCCGCCAGCAGCAACGCGGCAACCCCCAATGGCGGCATAGCAAAAATGATCAGGATCGAACTGCAGATGACCGTCCAGCAGAACATCGGCAAGCGCATGAATTTCATACCCGGCGCACGCAGCTTGTAAATTGTCACGGCAAAGTTGATCCCGCTCAGCGTTGTGCCGATCCCCGACACAACAATGGCCCAGATCCAGTAGTCCGGCCCCACGCCGGGATTGAAGGCCGCGCCAGTATAGGGCGGATAAGATGTCCAGCCGCCCGTGGAAAACTCTCCGACAACCAGCGACACCATCAGCATCATGCCCGCCGCGACTGTCAGGCCCAGCCCGATCTGGTTCATGACCGGAAATGCCACGTCCCGCGCACCGATCTGCAGCGGGATCAGATAGTTCGCGACACCTACAACAAACGGAACGGCCACAAAGAACACCATGATCGTGCCATGGGTGCTGAACAGTTCGGCAAAATGCTCGGCCTCGAGAAACCCGTCTCCGGGACCCATCGCCTGCTGCGCACGCATCACCACGCCTTCCAGCACGCCCCGCGCCAGCATGACAATGGCAAAAACGATATACATGATGCCAATTTTCTTGTGATCGGCGCTGGTCAGCCAGTCGCGCCAAAGCGCACCCCACAACCGGAACCATGTAAGCAACCCAAAAACTGCCACCGCCCCGACGATGACGACGGCAGCGGCGGCATTGGCCACGATCTCATTAGCTCCGGGGTTCTGGATCAGGGCGGTTATCGGGAATGCGTCCCAGCTCAGACGCCCGAAAAAGCCGTTATCGACAGTCGTCATTGGCTTGTCTCCGCGTCTTTGACACTGAACTCGACGGTACCGGGCTGATCCTTGCGCGACAGGGCTTTGCCATTGTGGTACCGCGCGACGATATCGTGAAACAGGTCGCCGTATTCCAATGCGAAAAACAGCGCGTTTTCAGGCATTTCCGGCGTTCCCAGTGCGATCTGCACCTCGTCCCGGTCGGTTCGCATGGCAAGCGTTTCATAAGTTGCCGCGTTCAGCGGAACACCGGTCGACCTGACTGTTTCGACCCATGTATCGAATTCACCAGCATCCATCGCAAGGGTCTGGAACTTCTGCTTGGTAAAGCCCCGTCCATTGTACTGCGTGTTCATACCCTGCATCTTGCCGGGCCTGTCTGCTGTCAGATGCAACTGCGTGGTCATACCCGGCATCGCGTAAATCTGACCGGCCAGCGCGGGAACCATAAAGGATTGCATTACCGTGTCCGTGGTCAGTGTCAGCGCCACTTGCCGATTGACCGGAACACCCATCTGACCAACGCTGGCAATTCCAAGATCGGGGTAGATAAACAGCCACTTCCAATCCAGACCGACAACCTGCACCCGAACGGCGGGGCCTTCGCCAAACGAGGCAGAGTAAGGATCCAGCCGATGCGTCGCCTTCCAAAGGTAAAATGAGAGCAGCGCAACGATCAGAACCGGCACGCCCCACATCAGCATTTCCAGCTTGGGCGAAAAATCCCAATCCGGCCGATAGGCGGCCGGGCTTTCGCGGCGGCGGCGATAGCGCAAAACGATCAATGGAACCAGAACCAAAACCGGAATGACCGCCACCAGTATCAGTGCCGTCGCCCGGATCATGTGCAGTTTCTGGACAGCGGCAATCGGGCCTTGCGGGTCCATGAAGCTGTTGCTGTCAGCAAGAACAGGAAAGGCCAGAACCGCAGCTTTCGCCGCCAGCAGTGATACAGCAATGGGTATCAACATTCCCTTGGCCACGATTGCACCGTCCCTTTTGCCTCAGGTTCCGGCCAACTATCGGCACAGTCTTAATATTTCTCAAGGTTTTTTCTGAATCATCAATGTATCTATGGCGGTGGCCCGCGAATTTTCACAGGCTAAAAATTCGGTCTGCGATGGGTGGCATCCACCGCGATGCACGCGCTAGTGTGGTCGCAAAAGCAGTTTACGGAACAGGCCCCCATGCGCGCAGTCTATCTTGCCCTTCTCATCGCGTTCATCTCAAACCCGGCCGCGGCGGTGGACCGCGCCCAGGTCGAACGCCAGTTCCAGATGTGGCTGCAACAGACGATCTGGCCGCAGGCACAGGCGCAGGGCGTATCGCGCCGCACCATGGAGCAGGCGTTTTCAGGTGTCACGCTGAACTGGGACCTGCCCGATCTGGTACCACCCGGCACGTCCGCGAAAACCCCCAAGAAACAGCGTCAGGCCGAGTTCGGATCACCCGGCAAATATTTCAACGCCGGCAGCGTTCAGGGGGCGACGGCAACAGGCCGCAAGATGGCCAAGCGCCACGCCGCGACGCTGACCATGGTCGAGGGGAAAACAGGCGTTCCGGCCCGCATCATCCTTGCCATCTGGGGCCGCGAAAGCGGCTATGGTCAGGTCGCGATCCGGCATGACGCCTTTCAGGTTCTGGGCACCAAGGCGTTCATGAGCACTCGGTCCGACTATTTCACCGATGAACTGATTGCCGCGATGGTCATCGCACAGGCAGGCCATGTGTCAGGCCGCGCGATGAAAAGCAGCTGGGCCGGTGCTTTGGGGCAGCCACAGTTCATGCCTTCCAATTTCCTCAAATACGCCGCAGACGGAAATGGCGACGGGCGTACCGATATCTGGGGTTCCGAGGCGGATACCATCGCGTCAATCGGCAACTACCTTGCGCGGCATGGCTGGGTCTCAGGGCGCGACTGGGGGTTCGAGGTAATCGTGCCCCAATCGGTGTCCTGCGCACTAGAGGGTCCAGATCAGGGGCAGCGGATCAGGGACTGGGCCGCGATGGGGATAACGCGGATATCCGGCAAGGCTTTTCCACAGAATGAGTTGGGCGGCGAAGGCTACCTGATGATGCCTGCAGGCCGGAATGGCCCCGCATTCATCGTGACCCCCAATTTCTATGTCCTGAAAGACTATAACATGAGCGATCTTTACGCGCTGTTTGTCGGCCATGTCGGGGATCGTATTCAGTACGGGATGGGGAATTTCTCGGCACCCTGGGGCAAGGTCGGTGGCCTTTACCGCTCTGATATCGCCGAAATGCAAAGAGCGTTGGAAAAACAAGGCCATGATGTCGGTGGGGCCGATGGCCTGCCCGGTTACAAGACACGCCGATCAATCGGACGCTGGCAGCAGGCGACCGGACAAACCCCGACCTGTTTTCCGCAGGCAAGCATGAAATCACAACTGCGGCCCTGACAAACCAAAACACCCGCCGGAAGGGCACAGGGAATACACTTGTTTTGACTCCACCCGCCCGGGATGGCACTTTTTAACAATATTGATGACAGATTAACCCGTCAGCATTGAACACGCCGGGTTCACCCCCTAAGACATTGTTCCGGTTCCGCTGCAACTATCAGTCGAACGTTGAATCTGAGAGGTATCATGACACGCAAGGTCACCAAGGCGATTTTTCCCGTTGCAGGGCTGGGAACACGGTTCTTGCCTGCAACAAAGTCGGTCCCGAAAGAGATCATGACCCTCGTTGACCGCCCTTTGGTTCAGTACGCAATCGACGAAGCGCGCGCCGCCGGAATCAAGGAATTCATCTTTGTCACCTCGCGCGGGAAATCCGCGCTGGAGGATTACTTCGACCTTAACCTTGTGCTTGAACAGGAACTGAAGTCCAAGGGAAAGCAGGATATGCTGGATATCCTTGACTCTACAAACATGGAAAGCGGCGCGATCGCCTATGTTCGCCAGCACAAGGCGCTTGGTCTGGGTCATGCCGTATGGTGTGCCCGTCGACTGATTGGCAAAGAACCTTTTGCCGTCATGCTGCCTGACGATGTGATTGCCGCAGACACGCCTTGCCTGCAGCAGATGGTCGAAGCATACGAAGAAACCGGTGGCAACATGGTGGCCGCGATGGAAGTGCCCTCGGAAAAGACCAGCGCCTATGGTGTTCTGGATGTAGCCGAGGATATGGGCAAGGTCGTGACCGCCAAGGGTATGGTCGAAAAGCCCAACCCCGAAGAAGCCCCATCAAATCTTGCCGTCATCGGGCGATATATTCTTGGCCCGTCGGTCCTGAACAACCTGCACGAAATGAAGGCCGGAAGCGGGGGCGAGATTCAGCTGACCGACGCCATCGCCAAGGACATTGAACAGGGCAGGCCGGTTTACGGCTACCGGTTCAAGGGCGAGAGATTCGATTGCGGGTCAAAGGCAGGTTTCCTGCAGGCCACCGTTGCCTTTGCGCTGGCACGGCCAGACCTGCGCGATGACCTCGGTCAGTTCCTGCACGAGGTTGTCGCAACGGGAAAGGCCGCGCAGTAACGGATTGCGCTTCACCTTTGGGGGCGTGCGGTGATACCATTTCCGCAAGATATTCCAAAGGCATGTGCACAATGAAGACAATCTATCCCGTAATCCTGTGTGGGGGCTCTGGCACGCGCCTGTGGCCGCTGTCGCGCAAAAGCTACCCCAAGCAATTCGTGCCGCTGCTGGGGGACACGACATTGCTGCAGGATTGCGCCGAACGGATGTGCGGACCCAAGGATGCGCCTTATGACAAGCCTTTGTTTCTGAACAACGATATGTTCCGGTTTATCGTTCCGGAACAGCTGTCAGCCATCGGTATCGATCCGGGGCCGATCCTCATTGAACCCGACGGGCGCAACACCGCCCCCGCCGTTCTTGCCGCCGCGCTATATCTGTCACGGTCTGATCCGGATGCACTCATGCTGGTGGCACCGTCGGATCACATTGTGCCTGATAAGACCGCATTTCATGGCGCGGTGACCGAGGGCGTCCGAACAATCGAGGCGCGGGGTGATCTTGTAACCTTTGGCGTCACGCCGGGTCGCCCGGAAACCGGGTACGGATACCTAAAACTCAGCCAAGCACCCGACCAATCCGGCGCAGCGGTTGCCTTGGACAGCTTTGTCGAAAAACCCGATCAGGACAGCGCCGAACAAATGCTGGCAGATGGCAGTTATCTGTGGAACTCGGGCATTTTCCTGTTTGCGGTACGCGATATCATCGCAGCCTTCAAACAACACGCGCCGCAGCTCTTGCCGCCTGTGGAACTGGCTGTGTCCAATGCCAAATCCGACCTTGGTTTCCTGCGTCTGGACCCCGCAGCATGGGATGATGTCGAAAACATTTCAATCGATTACGCGGTCATGGAAAAGGCAGCCAACCTGAGCGTTGTCCCCTACGCTGCCGGTTGGTCTGATGTTGGCAGCTGGTCCGCCGTGCAGGACCTGACCGACGCAGACGAAAATGGTGTTGCGACAAGCGGCGAAGTCACCGCCATCGATTGCAAGAACGCG
>JBPCWT010000460.1:0-4130 GCA_051009255.1 Ruegeria sp.
GAATGATAGCAGTCGACCGCAGCTTCGACCGATGGAAACTTCGCCACCACATTACGGGGACGCTCTTTGCCTTCAAGCTGAACAAACCGCCCGGCACGAGCGATAAATTCACCGCCATGCTTGGAAATTGCAGGGCCAGCGAGTTCGGCATATTTAACATAAGCGTCGGCATCAGTTACCGTCACATGCGCAATCCAGAGTGCACCCATATTATCCTCCCAACACTTTTTCCGCGGCCCTAATCGCCGCTTCTGCGTTTTCCGCGCCCTTGCCGCCGCCCTGCGCCATATCAGGACGGCCACCGCCACCTTTGCCGCCCAACTCGGCAACGGCCGCGCGAACCAGATCGACGGCCGAAACCTTGTCAACCAAATCGCTAGTTACACCAGCGGCGATGGCAGCCTTCCCGCCTGTATCTGCGATAAGCAGAACAGCGCCGGACCCCATGCGCTCTTTGTGCTCATCGATCAGTGATGGCAAGTCTTTCCCGGATACGCCGCTTAATGTCTGCGCAAGGAAACTGATCCCGTTGACCTCTTGTACATCGGGGCCAGCGGTTCCAACGCCGCCGGACATCGCCAGCTCACGGCGAAGCTGTGCCACCTCGTTTTGCAGAGATTTACGTTCGTCCATCAATGCCCTGACACGTTCCAACACGTCAGACGGCTGTGATTTGAGCACGCTGGAAATTTCGGCCATACGGGATGCATCACGTGACAGATGTTCAAACGCCGCCGCTCCGGTCAGCGCCTCGATACGTCGCACACCAGCTGATGACGCGCTGTCACCAAGTAATACGAAAGTACCGATATCTCCGGTTTGTTTGACATGAGTCCCACCGCAAAGTTCGATGGAATAGGTCATCCCATCATGGCCCTTCCCGGTTTCGGCGTGCCCCATGGACACGACACGAACTTCATCACCGTACTTTTCACCAAATAACGCCTGTGCCCCCAGATCGCGCGCGTCGTCCGGTGTCATTATGCGGGTCTCTACGGCAGAATTCTGTCTGATGAACCGGTTTACATCTTTCGCTACTCGCTCAAGTTCTTGCTCGCTCAAGGCCTTTGAATGGCTGAAATCAAACCGCAGGCGATCTTCGGCGTTTAACGATCCGCGCTGCGCCACATGGTCCCCCAGCGTTTCACGCAATGCTTCATGCAAAAGGTGCGTTGCCGAGTGATTGGCCCGGATTGCCGAACGCCGGTTATGGTTAACCTCAAGCTCCACCGCGTCGCCTTGAGAGATCACGCCACTTTCAACGACAACTTTATGAGCGTAAACCTTGCCGTCTGCGAACTTCCTCGTGTCTTCGACCTGGGCAATATCCTGGCGATTCTCAAGTTTGCGGATTTCACCGGTATCCCCGATTTGTCCGCCGGCCTCGCCGTAAAACGGCGTTTGGTTCACCACAATCCAGCCGCTGCCGCCTGTCTTGATCGTGTCAACCAAAGCACCGTCAACAACAAGCGCGGCAACTTGGCCTTCGGCTTTCTCGGTGTCGTAACCTAAGAAATCGGTTACCCCAGCCTGGTCCAGAACATCAAACCAAACGGCCAGATCAGCGGATTCACCCGACCCTGCCCAAGCTGCGCGTGCCTTTGCCTTTTGTTCGGCCATGGCCGTGTCAAAACCTTCCGTGTCAACAGACCGTCCTTTTTCACGCAAGGCATCCTGTGTCAGATCCAGCGGAAAACCGTAGGTATCGTACAGTTTGAAAGCGGCTTCTCCGGGCAACGGGTTGCCCTCTGGCAGAATTGAAACCTCTTCATCCAACAGCTTCAATCCTCGATCCAATGTCTGTTTGAATCGCGTCTCTTCCAGCAACAATGTCTCTTCGATCAGGGCTTGGGCTTGCCCCAACTCAGAATACTGCGCGCCCATAAGCTGTACCAATGTTGGCACCAGACGGTACATAACCGGGTCCTTTGCGCCCAAAAGATGCGCATGACGCATCGCCCGACGCATGATCCGACGCAGGACATACCCGCGGCCATCGTTGGATGGCATTACGCCATCTGCAATTAAGAACGACGTTGAACGCAGGTGGTCCGCAATGACCCGGTGATGAACATTCTGATCACCGTACGGATCAACATTGGTAACTGTCGCCGACGCTTCGATCAGGGTTCTGAAAAGATCGGTGTCATAATTGTCGTGGCTCCCCTGCAAAAGGGCGCCGATACGTTCCAAACCCATGCCCGTGTCAATCGACTGCATGTCGAGTTCCACCATCGACCCATCCTCGAACTGCTCGTTTTGCATGAAAACGATGTTCCAGATTTCGATGAACCGGTCGCCATCTTCTTCGGCGGAACCCGGGGGGCCACCCCAAATATGATCACCGTGGTCATAAAATATTTCGGTGCATGGGCCGCAAGGACCCGTTGGACCCATCTGCCAAAAGTTGTCGTGGGTCGCGATCCGAATAATCCGGTCTTCTGGAACGCCGACCTTCTTCCATATCTCGAAAGCTTCGTCATCAGTATGGTAAACGGTTGCCAACAAACGACTTTTGTCGATGCCGAATTCCTTGGTGATCAAATCCCATGCAAATGGAATCGCCTCGGGCTTGAAGTAGTCTCCAAACGAAAAGTTCCCCAACATCTCAAAAAACGTGTGGTGCCGCGCGGTATATCCCACGTTGTCCAGATCGTTGTGCTTGCCGCCTGCGCGAACACATTTCTGTGCCGACGTTGCACGCTGATAATCGCGGGTCTCGACACCTGTGAACAGGTTTTTGAACTGCACCATACCCGAATTTACAAACATCAGGGTTGGATCATTGCGCGGGACCAGCGGGCTCGACGCGACCACTTCGTGTCCCTGTTTGGCAAAGTAATTCAAAAAGGTTGAGCGGATTTCATTCAGCGTGGGCATAAGGTTCTCTCAGCGCGCAATCATTTGGTTCTGCGAAGGTTTAGCCCCGTCCCAAAGGATAGTCCACAGCGTAGGAACGCCGAAAATCAAACAAGGCGACCCTATTGGGCCGCCCTGCTGTTATCGCGTCAAATGGGACTGTAGATTTGTTTGGGCTTCAGAAGTTACGCCTCAGGCCTCCAGAATATCATCCTCGTCTGCGCCGCCGGGCGGCATGTCAAACTCCAAACCATGCGCCGCTCGAATTTTGTCTTCGATCTCAAAGGCAACCCTATCCTTGTCGCGCAAGTATTGCTTGGCGTTTTCGCGCCCCTGACCAATCCGCTCGTCACCGTAGCTAAACCACGAACCCGACTTTTCGACCACGCCCGCTTTGACACCTAGATCCAGCAGTTCACCCATCTTACTGATGCCCTCGCCGTACATGATGTCAAATTCCACCTGCTTAAACGGCGGCGCCACCTTGTTCTTGACCACTTTAACACGGGTCTGGTTGCCGACGACTTCGTCACGATCCTTGATCGCGCCAATGCGCCGAATGTCCAAACGGACGGAGCTATAGAATTTCAGAGCATTGCCACCGGTCGTCGTTTCCGGACTACCAAACATCACACCGATCTTCATCCGGATCTGGTTGATAAAGATCACCATACAGTTTGACCGGCTGATCGAACCTGTCAGCTTGCGCATCGCCTGGCTCATCAAACGTGCCTGAACGCCAACATTGCTGTCGCCCATATCACCTTCAAGTTCTGATTTGGGTGTCAGCGCCGCCACGGAATCAACCACGACCATGTTGACCGCGCCTGAACGCACCAACGTATCGGTAATTTCCAGTGCCTGCTCGCCTGTATCGGGTTGCGAAATCAGCAATTCGTCCAGATCAACGCCCAGTTTGCGCGCATATTGCGGATCCAGCGCATGTTCCGCATCGACGAAAGCACAAACCCCGCCACGTTTTTGCTGTTCCGCAATGCAATGCAGGGTCAAAGTTGTCTTACCGGAACTTTCGGGGCCGTAGATTTCAACGATCCTGCCCATCGGCAAACCACCGATCCCCAACGCAATATCCAGCCCCAGGGACCCGGTTGAACTCGCCTCAATCTCAGGAATGACGTTTTCGCCACCCAGCTTCATGATCGAGCCCTTGCCGAACTGACGTTCAATCTGGGCCAGCGCGCTGTCGAGCGCTTTTTGCTTGTCTGCGTTTTTCTTGTCGCTCATCGTCAGAAGATCCGCCATTGTCCTGT
>JBPCWT010000461.1:0-10208 GCA_051009255.1 Ruegeria sp.
CGCCCTGCCAGCGCCAGCAGGTGCACGACGGCATTGGTTGATCCACCGACCGCAGCATTGGCCAGAATGGCATTTTCAAACGCGGATTTGGTCAGAATGTCAGACGGTTTCAAATCTTCGTCGACCATTTCGACAATGCGCTTGCCGGTCAGGTGTGCCAGCGCCATTCGGCGCGCGTCAACGGCGGGCAGGGCGGCGTTGGTGGGCAGGCTCATCCCCATCGCCTCGACCAAAGAGGACATGGTCGACGCCGTGCCCATGGTCATGCACACACCGGCGCTGCGCGACATGCCGGATTCTGCGTTCATAAAGTCCTGCAACGTCATTTCGCCAGCGCGGACTGCCTCTGAGAACTTCCAGACATCGGTGCCCGAGCCAATGTCCTGACCGCGATACTTGCCGTTCAGCATTGGACCTGAACTGACAACGATAGATGGCAGATCGACCGAGGCCGCACCCATCAGCTGACCCGGAGTTGTCTTGTCGCAACCGCCCAAAAGAACGACCCCGTCGATTCCGTAGGCGCGGATCGATTCCTCGACATCCATAGCCAGCAGGTTACGGAACAGCATGGCGGTTGGTTTCATCTGAGTTTCACCAAGGCTCATCACGGGAAACTCGACGGGGAAACCACCGGCTTCCCATACGCCGCGTTTGACGCCTTCGGCCAGATCGCGAAGCCCCGAGTTACAGGGTGTCAGTTCGGACCAAGTGTTGCAGATGCCGATCACCGGACGCCCGTCGAATGCGTGATCCGGAAAGCCCTGGTTCTTCATCCAAGACCGATGGATGAAACCATCCTTATCAAGTTTTCCGTACCAATGCTGTGAGCGGCGTTTTTTCATTTTGAGCGATGCTTCTTTGGCTGAGTTGGAATTTGAGTATTTGTGAAAAGATGAAGATCAGGCGGCGCGGGCCGGGCGGCACCAATCCGGCAACCAATCGGAATGCGCGGTCAGAAGATCGCTGACCAGATTTCGGATTTGGCGCAGGTCCAGTTCGGCGGCGGTATGCGGGTCCATCATGGCGGCGTGATATATATATTCGGGGTTCTGTTCCACCAATGCCCGAACGGTCAGTTCCTGTACGTTGATCTGGGTCCGCATCAGCGCGATCAGTTGCGGCGGGATATCCGCGACGACAGAAGGTTGCACGCCGTTCGAATCCACCAGGCACGGCGTTTCAACGGCTGCACCCATGGGTAGCTGTGGAATCTGTCCGGTGTTGGGCAGGTTGCCATACGCGGTATAGGGCGTATCGGTCACGATTGCGTTCATCAGGTCGGCAGCGAACTCGTGGCTGCGAGCAACCGGGATTTTGCGGCCACCGGTCAGCGTTTTTGCCTGTTCCTTCCAGCTTGCGACCTGTTCGACGCATCGGGTTGGGTATTCGTCCAGCGGTATGCTGAATTCTTCGATCAGATCCTGCCGTCCGTCCTTGATGAACCATGGCACGTACTCTGCCAGATGTTCCGAGCTTTCGGTGCAGAAGTAACCAAGGTGGTCCATCACTTCGTACCGGACCTTGTTGGGGCAACGTGGCATCAACAGCGGTGGTTTGGGGAAACGTCCGCCGCGATAACCTTGCCGCAGAGATGGATAGAGGTCGCGGCCTTCGTGTTCGAGCCGCAGGAAAAAGGCGACGTGATTGACACCCGCGACCTTGTAGCGGATTTCGTGCTTGGGCAGGTCCAGATCATGGGCCAGCTCCTCGACCGTGTTCTGAACCGAATGGCACAGGCCGACATGGCGCAGCGCCGGGAACCTTTCTGACATTGCCCAGGTGTTGATCGCCATCGGATTGACGTATTGCAGCAACGTGGCGTTGGGGCATAGCTGCATCATGTCCTTGGCCACATCCCACAGCACCGGTACGGTGCGCAGCCCACGCATAATGCCGCCAACCCCCAGAGTGTCGGCAATCGTCTGGCGCAGGCCGTATCGCTTGGGGATTTCGAAATCAGTGACCGTGCAGGGCTCAAAACCGCCAACCTGAAAGGCGGTAATGACGAAATCCGCCCCCTCCAGCGCCGCGCGGCGGTCGGTATGGGTGGATACTGTCGCACCCGTTCCGACAGAGCGTATCATCGCCTTGGCCACGGCCTCGCTTTCGGCAAGGCGCACCGGGTCGATGTCCATCAGGGCGAAATGGCTGTCGGCAAGGGCGGGGGTCAGCAGGGCGTCGCCCACGATGTTCTGCATGAAGATCGTGGAGCCTGCTCCGACAAACGTGATCTTGGTCATTTGGCGAACCTCCGGTTCGACATCATTTAACGGCACCGAGGGTCAGACCCGCGATGAAATGTTTCTGCAT
Source organism: Ruegeria sp. (assembly GCA_051009255.1). Lineage (GTDB taxonomy): Bacteria > Pseudomonadota > Alphaproteobacteria > Rhodobacterales > Rhodobacteraceae > Ruegeria. The sequence continues at coordinate 2,314 of JBPCWT010000461.1, forward strand.
GAGGAAGAACATGGCCACCGGCGGCAACGCCGCGACGATGGAGCCTGCGCTCATCAACTGATAGGCGGCCCGGAACTGGGCGTTAAAGCTGGTGATACCCGCGGTTACGGGCTGGCTTTCGGCACCTTGGGTCAGAACCACGGCCCAGAAATAGTCATTCCAGATGAAGGTAAAGATCAGAACGCTGAGCGCGGCGATTGCGGGCTTCATCAGAGGTAAGACAACGTACCAGAAAATCCGCACTTCGCTGATGCCCTCGACCCTTGCCGCCTCGATCAGTTCGAAAGGAAGGGCGCGGATAAAGTTGCGCATGAACAGGGTGCAGAATCCGGTCTGGAACGCGATGTGAAACAGAACGAGGCCGGTTTTGGTGTTGTATAGCCCAAGTTGCAGGGTCAGGTCGCGTACGGGAACCATGAGAATCTGGAACGGCACAAAATTGCCCGCTACGAACATGAAGAAAATCCACAGGTTCGATTTGAACTTGTAGATACCAAGCGCAAAACCGGTCATGCAACTGAGCGCTACCGCGCCGATCACGGTTGGCACGGTAATCAGGAACGAATTCAGCAGGTAGCGCGGCATGTCAGAATTAAAGAACACCTGACCATAGTTGAAAGCGCCTTCGAAACTGGATGGCATGCCCCAATAGTTGGCGTTGGTGAAATCGGCCTCTGGCTTGACCGAGAACAAGGCAACGGCCAGCAGCGGCCCCAGCCACAGCAGCAGCGCAAGCGGCAGCATTGCCTGATAGGATATCTGTGCCGCGCGGGTCTGTTTTTCGATGGGTTTGGGAAACATATCAGTGCCCCTTTTCTTCGCGGTACATCGACCAGAGGAAGTAGGCGATGAAGCACAGCATGATCAGGAACAGGATCACCGCGATAGCCGCGCCATATCCCATTCGGAACCCGTATTCGGACAGGGCGACCTCGAACATGTAGTAGGCCAGCACGCGCGACGATCCAAACGGGCCGCCCTGCGTCATGATCGAAATCAGGTCAAAGGATCGCAACGCGCCAATGATGGTTACCACAAAGGCGATGAACGTGGCGGGGCGCAGTTGCGGCAGGATGATGTGCCACAGCATCCGCGCGCCTTTCGCACCGTCCAGACGCCCCGCCTCGATCTGTTCGGGATCGACAGCGTTCAAGCCGGTTAGATACAGGATCATGCAATAGGCCGTTTGCGGCCAGAGACCGGCAAAAATGATGCCGTAGGTCACGAATTTTTCGTCACCCAGAACGTTTATCGGGCCAAGACCGACAAAGCCGATAAGCTCGTTCAACAGACCGAATGTGGGATCGTAGAACCATGTGAACACCAGCCCGACGACAACCTGGCTGATAACAAAGGGAAAAAAGAACAGCGATTTGTAAAGGCGGATGCCCCAGACCGTCTGATTCAGAAACAGTGCAATGAACAGGCCCGCAGGGATTGCCAGCAGATACAGAAGCAGCCAGATCAGGTTGTTCTTGAGCGAGATAAAGAACGCATCCCGATCAACCCATTCCCAATACAAGTCTTCGTAATTTCGAAAGCCAACATATTCTGCAGCGCCCAGCCCGTCCCATTCGTAAAGCGACAGGTTGAAGGACTGAAAGACCGGGATAATGACATAGACCATAAAGAACAGCAGGCCCGGTGCCAGAAACAGCCAGGGGGCAATACGTTGCTGATTGCGGTGGAACCAGCTTTCTTGGTCGGTGACTTCGGCAGCGGTCATGGCGATTGTCCCGGGTGAGGGTTTGGCGGGCACAGGCCCGCCGTGTTGGTAAGCTGTGGGCAGGCCGGGCTAATCACCCGGCCTGCGACCATTGATCAGTTGTAGTAGATACGCTCGCGCGCACGTTCCAGTTTCGCCAGAATCTGGTCTGCGTTATCCGGCTTGACCATGAACTCCTGGAAACCTTCCATCGACGCTTTTGCCATTTCGGCAGGCGCGTCACGGTCCCAGAACTGGGCAACGCCGCCCGGGCTGTTGGTCGACAGCATCTCAAAGCCCTGGTTCAGGAACTTGTCGTTATCAACCGAGGATTTGGCGTTGACGGGCAGCTGGCCCAGGTTCTTGCCGTTGTTGATCTCGGTCTGCTCGTCCGGTGAAACAGCAAAGCGCAGGAATTCGCGCGCGGCTTCTTTGTTCGATGCATTTGCCGGGATGTGGAACGTATCGGTTGGCGCATCTTCGGACAGTTCGACATCGGGGTTGATCGCGACGAACTGATAGAAATCCAGCTGATCGTCGGACAGGCCGGCCTCGCGCAGCGGTGCCACGGCAAAGTTGCCCATCAGGTATGCAGCCGCCTCGCCCTTGACCATAAAGGGCAGCGCTTCCTGCCAGCTATAGGTCTGGTGGTTGTCGATAAAGGCACCCATGTCGATCAGCTGTTTCCAGTTGGCGAAGGTCTGCTTGACCCGGTCGTCTTCCCAGCTGACCTTGCCCGCGGCCAGATCCTGGTGGAAGTCAAAGCCGTTGGTGCGCATGTTCAGGTAATCGAACCAGCCACCCGCAGTCCAAAGGAACTTGGTGCCGATCGTATAACAGGCACGCCCGGAATCGACGATTTTCTGACAGTTGGAAATCTCTTCTTCCCATGTCGTCGGCTCGCTCAGGCCCAGTTCGCCAAAGATGTCTTTGCGATAGTAAACGCCCCACTGATAGTAGGTATAGGGTACACCCCACTGTTTGCCGTCGATGGTCATCGCGCCCTTGGTCGAGGCAAGGTTGTCGGCGATTTCCGGTTCGGCCCACAGGTCCGACACATCTTCGAACAGGCCCGCGTCAACATACGGCTTCATCCGGTTTGCCGCGTACCACGTGGCAACGTCCGGTGTGTCCGCTGTCAAAAAATTGCGGATCTGCGTTTTGTACGCTTCGCGGTCAATGACCGTGGTTTCGATGGCCAGGTCAGGGTGCTGTGCCTGAAACCGTTCGATCATCGCTTCCATGGTCGCGCGGGGCGCCGGGTTCGATGTATCGAGAAAGATCCGCAGCTCACCGGTAAGTTCGGCTGCTGCCGGCACGGCCATTGCCACACTGACGGCCAACGCCGCCGTTGTGCGCTTGAACATGGAATGCATGGTTTCCTCCCTTAGCTTCCATTAAATGGTTTCAAATAATGAAACCGAGTTTTATATATTGAAAACTACACATCGACTCGGCTAGGCTTGTCAACACCTTCCTGCCGATCAGGTGGAAGGTAAGGAGGAGAAATACAGCCCGTGTCAGGTGACGGAACCATAGGAAAGGCATGTGATGTGCTGGATCAGGTCGCGGCGTTTCAGCGGCCCGTGAGGTTCGGAGAACTGTTGGATAACAGTGTCTTCCCCAAGGCTACGCTGTATCGGTTCCTGCAATCCCTGACCAGTCAGGGTATGCTGAGTTATGATCCTGAACGCCAGACTTATGCACCGGGATTGCGGTTGGTTCGGCTGGCGCATTCGGCATGGACTCAGAGCTCGCTGGCCCCCATCGCGCGACCGATTCTGGATTCGCTGAGTATCGAAACCGGCGAAACCGTGCATCTGGCACAGCTGGATTCCTCGCAGGTTTTGTACGTTGACAAGCGCAGCGCCGAGCAACCGATCGAGATGTACTCGCAGGCTGGCAAGGTTGGCCCGGCCTATTGCACCGGCGTTGGCAAGGCCATGCTGGCCTATCTGGATGAAGAGAGTCTGCAAAAAGCAATCTCTCAGCAAAGTTTTCACCGGTTTACCGCGAACACTCTTGGATCAGAACAAGAGCTGCGCACTGAACTGGTCAGAATCCGCGAACGCGGATTTGCAGTAGACGACGAAGAACACGAACCCGGAATCATTTGCATCGCCTGCACGATTCTGACCCGGAACGGGCGGCCATTGGGTGCAATCTCGGTCACGGGTTCGACGACGCGGATGACGATGAAACAACTGGAAGACTGGGTTCCGCGTGTTCGGCAGGCGGCTGAACAGATTGGCGCCGAAGTGCAGGCGTGGCGGTTCCCGGAAACCCGCAAGGACAGGATGCAGACAACATGACTGGCGTAACACTGAATGGCGCGATCAAGCGATACGGGCAAACTCAGGTCATCCACGGCATCGACCTGCAAATCGACGACGGCGAGTTCTGCGTCTTTGTAGGCCCGTCAGGATGCGGAAAGTCGACACTGTTGCGGATGATTGCCGGGCTTGAAGAAACGTCCGAGGGCGAAATTCACATAGGCCAGCGCGAGGTGACACATGTGGATCCGGCCAAGCGCGGTGTCGCCATGGTGTTTCAGACCTATGCCCTGTACCCACATATGAGCGTGGCCGAGAATATGGGATTTGGCCTGCGCATGAATGGTGTCCCCAAGGTCGAGATTGACCGCAAGGTTCAGGAAGCCTCGGGTATTCTGAAACTCGGCCCATACCTGAAGCGCAAGCCCAAGGCCCTGTCCGGTGGTCAGCGTCAGCGGGTCGCGATCGGACGCGCCATCGTGCGCGGGCCAGAGGTTTTCCTGTTCGATGAACCCCTGTCGAATCTTGACGCCGAACTGCGTGTTGAAATGCGTGTTGAAATCGCACGGCTGCATCAGGAAATCGGGGCGACCATGATTTATGTGACACATGATCAGGTCGAGGCGATGACAATGGCCGACAAGATCGTGGTTCTGCGCGACGGGCGGATTGAACAGGTTGGGGCGCCAATGGACCTGTACCGGAATCCTGACAACAGGTTTGTTGCCGGGTTTATCGGATCACCCGCCATGAACTTTTTGGAATGTGACATTGTGGATGGAATGGTGCGCCATCCTGCCCTGACTGAATCGCTGCCGGTGACGGACAGCGTACCGTCAGGGGCCGCCAAAGTTGTGCTGGGCATCCGGCCAGAACATATCGAAGTGGATCGTGCCGGTAACACCTGCAAGGTTGACCTGACCGAAGCCCTGGGCGGTGTTTCTTATACCTACCTGATTACGCCCAACGATGACCGTCTGATCGTAGAAGAACGCGACGATCAGCGCAGCGGGCAGGGTGAAAGCATCGGTATCTCGGTGCGCCCGGAAAAGGCGATGCTGTTTGACCCCGAGACAGGACAACGGCTGAGGTAAGGCCCGAACCCCAAAAATTCTGAATTTTCGGCACGTGCTTGCGCTGCGATTAGAATTTTTTGTGGATTTTGTATCCAATATCCGCTACGCCGCGAATAATCGTCTATGACAACTCCAAGGATCGCGCCTATGGCTTCGAATATATTCACTGGCACCATGCCCGCCCTGATGACCCCCTGCAAACCTGACCGGACGCCGGATTTCGACGCGCTGGTCAGAAAGGGCAGGGAACTTGTCGATGCAGGAATGTCGGCGGTGGTTTATTGCGGCTCTATGGGCGACTGGCCGCTTCTGACCGATGAACAGCGCATGGAAGGCACCGAACGTCTGATTGATGCGGGATTGCCCGTGGTTGTTGGGACTGGTGCGATCAACACGAAGTCCGCCGTAGCTCTTGCGGCCCACGCTCAGTCAGCGGGCGCGGTGGGCTTGATGGTTATCCCGCGCGTTCTGTCGCGTGGATCGTCAGCCACGGCGCAGAGAAACCACTTTAAGGCCATTCTGACAGCAGCGCCAAATGTACCTGCGATCATATACAATAGCCCTTACTACGGGTTTGCAACCCGGGCGGACTTGTTTTTTGCCTTGCGGGCCGAGCACAAGAACCTGATCGGATTCAAGGAATTCGGTGGCAGGGATGATCTGCGTTATGCCGCCGAAAATATCACCAGCCAGGACGATCAGGTTACGCTGATGGTGGGTGTCGATACCGAGGTCTACCACGGGTTTGTCAATTGCGGTGCCACGGGATCGATCACCGGGATCGGCACCGCCCTGCCAAAAGAGGCGCTGTTGCTGGCGGCCCTGTCCCAAAAGGCAGCGACAGGCCATACCGAAGCCCGGCAACGCGCGCAGGAACTTACCGAGGCGATTCATGTCCTGTCGAGCTTTGACGAAGGCCCCGATCTGGTGCTGTATTACAAGCACCTTCTCGTGCTGAACGGCGAGGAAGAGTACCTTTTGCACTTTAACGAGACAGACGAATTGACTGATGCGCAGCGCAATTACTGCGAGCAGCAATATGACCTGTTCCGCGCGTGGTTCGCAAATTGGTCGAAACAGGGCGGGGTCATCGCCGAATGCATGTGATCGACAGCCATACAGGGGGTGAACCGACGCGGGTTATCCTGGATGGCGGTCCCGAACTTGGTGCAGGCACCCTGTCGGACCGGGCGCACCGGCTGGCATCCGAGCATGAAGCGTTCTATCGCAGCGTCATGTTGGAACCGCGCGGCCAGCCCGCAATGGTCGGGGCGTTGTTGGTCGAACCGGTGGATACCACCTGTGTCGCCGGTGTGATTTATTTTGATGTTGATGCCGTTCTTGGAATGTGCGGGCATGGCACAATCGGTCTGACCGTTACGCTGGCCCATATGGGCCGGATTGGTGTTGGAACACACCGAATTGAAACACCAGTCGGCGTGGTGACCGTCAAACTACACGACCCCAACACGGTTACAGTGACCAATATCGAAAGCCGCCGCGTACATCGCGCCGTTCCGGTCGAGGTCGAAGGATACGGAACGATCACCGGCGATGTCGCCTATGGCGGCAACTGGTTTTTCATCGTCGATCCCAGCCCGATCCATGTCGCGCCTGAAAACATTGGCGAAATGACCGGTCTGTGCGTTGCCATTCGCAAAGCGTCGATCGCGCAGGGCGTTGGCGGCGAACAGGGCGAGCCCATTGATCACGTGATCTTTCAGGGGAACTCTCGGACCAAGGACATTCACAGCCGTAACTTTGTACTGTGCCCGGACAACAATTACGATCGCTCGCCCTGCGGGACCGGCAGTTCGGCGCGGCTGGCATGTCTGGCGGCTGATGGCATCCTGTCACCCGGACAGGAGATCATTCAGCAGAGCGTGATCGGCAGCACTTATCGGTTGTCGTATCAGCCGGGGCCAAACGGTGGTGTCATCCCGTCGATAACCGGACAGGCGTATGTGATGGCGGAAAGCGCGCTGATCTTTGCGCCAAATGACCCATTCAGGGACGGCATCGAATTGTGACGAACGCGGACATCCTCGTTATTGGTGCCGGGGTGATCGGCATCAGTGCCGCGTTGGAGTTGCAGCACCGGGGTCATTCCGTTCTGGTGCTTGACCGCGATGGTGTGGCCGCGCAAGCATCTGCCGGAAATGCGGGGGCGTTTGCATTCGCGGACGTCGAACCGCTGGCCACACCCGGAATTATGGTCAGGGCCCCAAAATGGCTGTTGGATCCATTGGGGCCGCTGTCCGTTCCGCCGGCCTATGCGCTGCGGATTGCGCCTTGGATGGTGCGGTTCTGGCGGGCAAGTTGGCGGGACCGCAATGAACGCTCGATTACCGCGCAAAGCCGGTTGATGAGGCTGTCAAAGGCAGCGCTGGAACGTCAGATTGCGCAGGTAGACGGCGAACACCTGATGCAGCGTGACGGGCAGTTGCAATTGTGCGAGGGGCAGAAGGAATTCAACGCCAGCCTTGGGACGTGGGACGTGCGGCGCAGACACGAGATTGCGTTTACACTGCTGGAAAACCGTGACGCGATTGCCGAGATTCAGCCGGGGCTTGATCCACGTTTCACCCATGCGGGATATACACCCGACTGGATGAACACGGTTGACCCCAAAACATGGGTTGCGCATCTGGCGCAGGCATTTCTGGATCGCGGTGGAAGGATCGAACAAAAGGAAATCAGCGCCTTGTCGGTTGATGGTCTGGGGGCGCGTGTGACGCTGGCAGATGGCGATCTCGCTGCGCGCAACGTGATCGTGGCTGCGGGGGCGTGGTCGCACCATCTGGCGCGAACGCTGGGCGATCACATCCCTCTGGAAACCGA
>JBPCWT010000462.1:0-4672 GCA_051009255.1 Ruegeria sp.
GAGCATCTTCGCCAACAAGATCCCGAAAAAGCGGGGCAGGGTGGCCCTGTGCCACCTGCTGACAAGTCAGGGTGGGGTGAAAAGCGAATTCACCGTCTATGAAGTGCGCCCCGGCGTCTTCTATCTGGTCTCGGCCGGGGCTTACATGACCCATGACCACGACGTTTTGTTCCGTCACCTGCCGGATGATGGTTCGGTAACCCTCACTCCGATCACTGAAAAATTTGGTGTTCTGGTTCTGGCAGGCCCCAACAGCCGCAAGGTTTTGCAGAAACTGACCCGGGCTGATCTGAGCAATGCCAGTTTCCCATGGCTGTCTGGCCAATCCATCTCGGTTGGCGCGGCGACTGCTGAGGCGTTGCGCGTCAACTTTGTTGGTGAACTGGGCTGGGAACTGCACCACCCGATGGAAATGCAAAACGCCATCTGGGATGCGGTGATGGAGGCTGGAGAAGAATTCGGCATCAAACCGTTTGGCATCCGCGCCATGACCGCCATGGCGATTGAAAAATCCTACCGCCTGATCCCGCGTGAATTGTCGATTGAATATTCAGCTTATGAATCGGCGCTGGATCGTTTCATCAAGCTCGACAAGGATTTTATCGGCAAGGAGGCGCTGGTGAAGCGCCACGAGGCGGGCGACAACTGGAAGTTCGTCACCATGGAAGTTTACGGCGTGACCGATTGTGACGCACGCGGGTCAGAAGCGATCTACGCGGCGGGCGGCGAGCTGGTTGGCCGTGCCACCCATGGCGGCTTCGGTTACAGAACCGGAAAGTCTCTGGCACTGGCAATGGTCAAGCCGGGCAATGAGGCTGTAGGTACAGAGCTGGAAGTCAAGCTGCTCGGCGTGCCGCACAAGGCTGTTGTTGTAGAAGAAAGCCCATTTGATCCATTAAATGAACGTTTGCGGGCAGACGTTTGATTTTCAAATGATAAGTTGGATCGAATATCAAGACATTTTGGTGCAATTTTTACGCGACGATGGCAGTGCGGACAAGACCGACCTTCTTGAAACTCGGTTTCGAGTTGAAGCAAAGCAAGAAAGTCCGGATTGGTTGCAGGCGGCATAAATCTGCTGGAGGCATGATGACGCTTGCATGTTGTTGGGAGAAAGAATTTTCTCCCAACAACGTGTGGGCAAGTTGACGACTCAAATCCCTGAAATTCAATGTTGTTAGTTGGACTTGCAACCGAACCGGCTCTAGGATTGTGTTGGTGCGCGGGGTTGCGCAGGGAGATGGGCAGTGACCAAAAACAAGCTTGGCCGAAGGCTTGCAGCCGTATTGGCGGCGGATGTGGTCGGGTTTTCTCGCGCTATGTACGACGACGAGGACGGAACTATGCTCCGTCTGAAACGACTGCTCGACGAGATTATCCGCCCCGAAGTCGCGGCCCACGAAGGTCGGGTTTTTAAGGACATAGGCGATGGCGTGCTGGCCGAGTTTCCAAGCGCTGTTGGGGCGGCTCTGGCTGCTGAGAAGATCCGTAGCCGGCTTCGCAACAGCGACATCGGACTTGAACTGCGCATTGGTCTCCATGTTGGCGACGTGATGGTCCGTGACGACGATCTCTTTGGTGACGGCATAAATGTCGCCGCCCGGCTTCAGGGCGAGGCGGAACCAGACGGGATATTGGCGTCTTCAACCTTTGTTGAACAGGCTCGACGGAAGGCGGGCCTCAAATTTGTGGCCGTCGGACAGCGGACATTAAAAAACATACCGAAACCTGTGGATGTATTTGCGCTGGGTGGAGATATCCAAATGGCTGTACCGGGCCGAACCTGGCTGAAACCGGCGTTGATTGTCCTTGCCATGGTGGCGTTTGGGGTTGCTGCATACGGTATCTGGCGTCATTCGGACAAAACTGTGGCTGAAGGGCCGCCTCGCATCGCAGTACTTCGCTTCGAGAGCCTTTCATCAGACCAAGAGCAGGCCTATTTCGCCGCGGGCATGGCCGAGGATTTGATAACCGACCTGACCAAAGTTGAGGGGATCCGCGTTCTCTCCCCAAATTCTTCTTTCACCATTGACCCGGACCTGCCGACCGTTGAGATCGCCAAGCGGTTAGGTGTGAGTCATGTTCTGTCGGGGAGTGTTCGACGATCTGGCGACATTCTGCGCATCTCGGCACGACTGGTCGACGTGGCCGATGATCAGCCGACCTGGGCCGAGCGCTATGACGGACAAGTCACGGATGTCTTTGGTTTTCAAGACCGTATCAGGGCCTCCGTTGTCACAGCTCTTCGCGTCAATCTGACAGAGGCTGAGATAACTGCAATCAATGCAAACGACACCGAGAATCCCAAGGCGTTTGACGCTTATCTGCGTGGATTGAGATACATCGCTGCGCGTCGACGCCTGGATGTCGATGCGGTTGAAGCTGCCCGGAAAGCTTTCAACCATGCAATCCAAATCGATCCGAACTACGCACTGGCTTACGCGGGTCTCGCTTGGACCGAATTTATCTACTACGAATCTATCAACTACTATGGTGGCCCGGACCGCGCTTTCGAACTTGCTGAAAAGTCCGTGCACATTGCCGAAACCGCGTTGGCTCACCGGACCCTTTCCAAGCGCTATTTCAACTTGATGTTTGAGGTCGATGATCGCCGCAACCCCGAAAAATCGACTGAACATCTGACCGCGGCACGGCGGTTGCAGCCGGGCGATCCGGACGTGCTGGCCGATCTCGCATCAACACTCCCTTTCGACGGCAGGCCAAAAGAGGCGGTCGAACTGATCACACAGGCAATGGAACTGAACCCTGCTCACCCTTATTGGTACTATGCTGCGTCTGGTGTTGCCTTTCTTCTGTCTGGTCAAGCGGAACAAGCTGTCCGCGATTTGGGGAGATGGTCGGACGCCCAACCGAACTGGCACATTCCGCACCTGTTTCTGGCGTCCGCTTACGGTATTGCAGGACAAGAAGCTGAGGCTCGGACTGCTCTGAAGCGCTTCACCAAACTTATTGGAGGTACTTATTCGCTTTACGCTGTCAATCGGTCCTGGCCGATGGCAGAGCCGGAAAGAGAAATATTCAACCGTGGTCTGCAAGCCGCCGGAATGAAATGATTTGACCGAACCATTCCTGCTGGATCGATCTTCCTTCGAGCTCGCAGCAGCATTTGGAAATTTGCCCATCCAAGACAAATCCGCTGGCAGCCGCCACTTCAGCCACCGGCAACAGTGCGGTCAAACTTGTTGACCAATTGCCGCTCAAAAATTGCGACTGCAGGCATAGTTGAGCAGGGCAAAGACGATCTGAATTCAAACCGACAGGACAGACTTCACATTCAAAGCATGCACCCGCTCATAGGATTCGAAATATATCAACGCCTGGCTTTCGATGTCAGGGGCGACGAATTCTGACAACGGAACTTCCCGCAAATCTGGGTCAGTTCTGCAGCGCAAAAGCTTTTCAATGTAGTCTAGGGTTGCTCCTATAAATGCAGGATCATAACCACCGCCTGCAATTCGGTCAGGTGAACCGTGATTGGGGAGAATGGTCTGAACGTCCCATGTCGAGAGACGGTTGAGCTCTGCCAAATGCACTTCCAGGCGGTCCGGTTCGGCCACAAAGGTGACGGTATCTTCCAGCGTATCACCGGCCAGAAGCAATTGCGTTTTGGGAAGGTACAAGGTGAGGCCATCAAAGCTGTGAACGTCGAGGGGCCGCAATTCGATATCCAGGTCACCGACGTTAAGCTTCAGGTCCCCCTCAAATACCCTGTTGGGCAAAACCAATGGGGCAATCGGTGGTGAGGCCCTGGCAAATGCCTCCTGGTTGTCACGCAGGGCCCGCGCAGTTCGTTCGCTGGCAAAAATGTCGCAATCCGAGAACACGCTGGTTCCGGCAACATGATCTTTATGATGATGACTGAGTACCACCCGAATGGAGGTGACACCCTGGCGTTCAAGCTCGTCCCGGACAGCCTGCGCATGTTCAATGGATATGCTGGTATCATAGACGACGGCTTCTCCTTGATCGAGAATTGCATAGCTTGCAAATCCCAGCGAAAAGGCTCCGTCGTCCAGCCAGTTGGGCTCTTTCGAATGCAGGCGGACGCCCTCAATGCGACCATCGTAAAACGCCAATATGTTGGGTGCAGGCTCCAATACTCTCAGGTGCTTGATTGATGCTGCCAACTACTTTTCTCCGCGGTGGGAAGGAAGTCGATTTATCCGCAATCACTATTTTCAGAATGCGCTCCCGGGTTGCGGGATTCAAGCCTCAGCAGAAGCGGCATTGTAAGCAACAATTTGCTCAAAGCGGCCTTTTTTTGCTGACGCCTTCGCCGCCAGTTAAGCCGCGTCCACCTGGCGTTCGGCGCGCTCCTGTTGCGGCGAGCGGCCATAGAGTTCGCGGTAGCATTTGGAGAAATGTGAGGCTGAGACGAAGCCGCAGGCAATCGCCACTTCAACCACCGGCAGCATGGATTGCAGCAATAGATGGCGGGCCCGGTCGAGGCGGATTTCGAGATAATAGCGGGCCGGTGACCGGCCCATATGATGGCGGAACAGACGCTCGATCTGGCGCCGTGACAATCCGGCATGATCGGCAATTTCGATCAGCGTCAACGGCTCTGACAGCTTGGCCTCCATCATTTCGCTGCTCGACCGTCTGCTGTCCTTTTTCCCCCCCCTCCTTTCTCGTCTCTTCCTTCTTTTCC
>JBPCWT010000463.1:0-3546 GCA_051009255.1 Ruegeria sp.
GTCCGGGAGAGGCTTAGCAAAGCCGCTATCGTTTTGTCATCAAACATCCTTACCCCATTTCAAAAAATGCAACGAACTTTAACAAACCTGAAATCGCAAATTTTGCCAATGAGATTTCTTCCCAAAAAGCTAATTAGTCGGAGTGGTTCAAAAAACGCCTTGACGAACGGTATGGGACCTAAATCACAGTGAGATGGGCAGGGAAACGCTTCCTGCAGAATAAGGGACAAAATTGATGATGAGATTGGTTCTAACGTGGCTGGCTCCTTTGATTGTTGGAATGGTCCTGCCGCAGATCGCCATGGCAGATGATCGCCCGAACATTATTCTGGTGTTGGGCGATGACATGGGCTTTGCTGATATCGGGCCGTTCGGTTCAGAAATCGAAACGCCCGCACTCGACGCGCTCGCTCGCGACGCGATCAAGTTCGTCAATTTTCGTGCAACGCCCGTTTGCTCTGTGACCCGTGCAGAGCTTCTGACCGGCGCGAACAATATCCAGGTTGGACTGGCTGCATTTGACTACGCGGTTTATCCAGACGCACAAGGAAAGCCGGGATACGAGGGCTACCTGACGGACAACGCGGTCACGATTGCGCAACTCCTTCAGGATGCCGGTTACAATACATACACGTCCGGCAAATGGCACCTTGGTCATCCTACGCGCAATACTGGTCGCGGTCCCAACGCCTGGGGATTTGATCGCAGCTACGGCATTTACGTCGGTGGTTCCAATCATTGGAACCAGCAAGTCATGCTCCCGGACTCGAAGGATCCTGCGACTGCCGAGGCAATCAAGGAAGGGCGCATCCCGAAAGTTTCGCTGGAAGAGTTCCAGGAGGATGGCACCCTGGTAACACGCCCGGACGGCGTGTATTCGAACAGCCTCTATACCTCGAAGATGATCGAGTTTCTGGAGAGTGGTCGCGATTCCGGGAAGCCCTTTTTTGCCTACATGGCGTTCACAACAGCCCACTTCCCGATCCAGGCGCCAGAAGAGCTCATCAACAAGTACTACGACATGTATCTTGAGCTGGGCTACGAGGGGCTAAGAGAACAAAGATATGAGTCCCTCGTAAAACACGGGATCATATCTCGGTCCGCGAAGTACCATGATGGCAAGGACGACAATTCCGACAACCTGGTAGTGCCCTGGTCTTCGCTCTCGCCGGAAAATCAAAAAATTCAAGCGAGGATCATGGCCACCTATGCCGCGATGATCGACTCCCAAGACCAGCATATCAAGATGCTTTTTGATTATCTCGATTCGATTGGTGAACTGGACAACACGCTCATCATCTACATGACGGATAACGGACCGGAAGGCACCGATTTTCGCGGAAAGCTAAGCAACCCTTTGCTGAACAAGTGGGTCCTGGCCAATTTTGATCAAAGTCTGGATGCCATTGGCTCAGCTGATGCGCTTTGGCAGATTGGATCCACCTGGGCAAATGCCACAACCGGGGTTCTCAGTTTCTGGAAGGCTTACGTTTCCGAGGGCGGAGTTCGTGTTCCGATCATGGTCAAACCGCCTGAAGGCTTCGAGTTTGCAGGGGCCGGAGAAGCGACAAACGCCGTCATGAGCGTCAAGGATGTTCCCATGACGATCCTTGATTACGCGGGTGTCGAGGCGTCAGGAAAGCGCTACCAGTCCCCGGGCATGGTGACGCCCTCAGGGGTTTCCATGAGACCGTTCCTTGAGGGCAAACAAGACTTTGTTCGTGGTGAAGACCAGTGGGTAGCCTTTGAGCTGTTCGGCAACACCTATGTCATTCAGGGCAACTACAAGGCGACCCGCATCAGAACCGGTATGTTCGGAGATGGCGAATGGCATTTGTACGACATCGTTGCGGATCCGGGTGAAACCACACCTCTTGAAAACGATCAGCCCAAAAAGCTCGAAGAACTCAAAAGGCTCTACGGGACCTACGCCGAACAAATGGGCGTCGTCACCGTTGCAGAAGACTGGAATCCCTGGACCGTGGTCGGGAAATAGACCTATGCCAAGGAATGCCGCCACTCGGAAATGTCCATACCCTGAGTGGCGGTATCACCAATCACAAACGACAAGGCAAGCTTCCTGATCAGACTTGGGAATGTAACGTCTCTAGACATCTTGAGGTATCTGCGATGATGTTTTTCGCTCTTTTCGTCCTGATCGTGCTGGCAATGACCGCCGTCGGTTTTTGGATATTTCTTGCCATCACACCGGGGCGTATAGCTGTTCGACGTGACCATCCAAAAGCAGACGCAGTTCGTATCTGTGGTTATTTTGGTGCATTGACCTTTGGCATTCTCATGCCGCTTGCCTTCATCTGGGCCTATGCCGGAGGGAATGCCCCCTCGGTTGCTGGCATGGAAGAAGCGGTGCGATGATTGTTTTTCTGACGCTTTGCTATTGCGCGGTCCTGTTTTTGCTTGTGAAATTACGGATCATCCCCGCTAATACCTTCTGGAAGTTATCACCGGCACTTTGGATTGTTGCGTTGTTCGCCGGGCTCTTTGTACCCATGCAATGGGGGGCACCATCAGGACCGGTGCGAATTTACGAATCCGTAGTAGAAATTATCCCAAACGTCAGCGGGGAAGTTGTTGATGTGCCGGTGGAACCCAACGTTCCGCTCAAAAAGGGCGATGTCCTTTTCATGATTGATCCAACTCCATACAAGGCCGTTGTCGATCAAAAGCGCGCAGAATTGGCGGCAGCCCGACAAGCTGTGCCGCAATTGAAAGCCGCTTTCGATGCCGCGATGGCCGCGGTCGATCAAGCGCGTGCAACTCGAGATCGCGCAAAGGCAGATTATGACCGGTACAAGACGGCCAATGTCGACGCTGCATCGCTGGACAGTCGCAGCCTGCCTTTCAGCGTAAGTGACATTGAACACAAACGCTTATCATTTGTGGCTTCGGAAGCCGCGCTCACACGAACCCAGGCGGTGGCCGAACAGGCAAAGCTCGCCTACTCCTCGCAAATCAACGGCGTAAACACAAAAGTTGCCGAGCTTGAAGCCGAGCTTGTAAAGGCAGAATTTGAGCTGTCTCAGACAACGGTCCGTGCACCTTCTGATGGTTATGTAGTAGGGGTGACCCTGCAAACCGGTCAGCGTGTCGCGAATTTACCCCTGCGGTCTTGGATCGCGTTTGTCCCATCTGCATCCAGGAAAATCACGGTTGCCATTCCACAAACGCGGCTTCGTTATGTTCAGCCAGGGCAGGACGCGGAAGTGGCGTTTGCCTTTTTGCCCGGTGAGGTCATCACGGCCAAGGTTAAAGACGTCATCCAGATCAATGCGGGCGCTCAGCTTCCTCCAAGCGGCATACTTCCATCGGTGAACACTCTCGAAGGCCCCAATGAACTTATGGCGGTCACACTCGACCTGAACAACCCTGCCGCCGCTTCATTGCCCGGGGGCGCCGACGGGACAGCAGCAGTGTACACACAGGCCGCAAAATCCACCCATGTAGTTCGAAAGGTGATGTTAAGAATGGACGCGTGGATGAACTATATATTGCCGAATTGACTACCGCATTCAGTGACTGCAGATC
>JBPCWT010000464.1:0-2832 GCA_051009255.1 Ruegeria sp.
CCGGCCAGGTTTCGGGCCAGTAAAACCGCCACCGCCCCTTTTGCGGCATCCAATACCAGTGTCAGCGCGGCGGCTAATTTGTTTCCGGTACGCAGAACATTGGTTGCACCAATATTGCCAGAACCGATCTGTCGCAGATTGCCCAGCCCCATAACCCGCGCAACGATCATGCCAAACGGGATTGATCCTATAAGGTATCCGACTGCCGCCCACAGGATCAGTTGCGTTACCGCGCTATCGATTGGGGGCATCAGGGTCTCCGGAAAACTTCTTTGCCTGCAACATAGGTTGCTGCAACCTTACCTTGCATCCTCTGCCCGTCAAACGGTGTGTTCTGTGATTTGGATTTTAGCGTAAACCGATCAAGCACAAATGGCACATCCGGGTCGAACACCACCAGATCGGCCGGCGCACCTGTGGCCAGCCGCCCACAATCCAATCCCAACCTTTTGGCGGGGTTCAGCGCCATAGCCCGAAACAATGTCGGCAGATCCAGTTGCCCCACATGATAAAGACGCAGCGCCGCCGGCAGCAAAGTTTCCAACGCCACCGCGCCGGACGCGGCCTCTTCAAATGGCAGGCGCTTGCTTTCTTCGTCCTGCGGTGTGTGCATGGAACTGAGCGTGTCGATCAGACCTGTCCGCAGCGCCTCGATCACTGCTTGCCGGTCATCTTCGGACCTGAGCGGCGGTTTGACCTTGAAGAATGTCCGATAGTCGGCCACATCCAGTTCGTTCAGTGTCAGATGATGGATCGAGGTTCCGGCTGTGATGTCCAGCCCGTTGCGCTTTGCCCGTTCCAGCGCTGGCAGGGCGCGGGCCGTGGTAATCTGGTCGGCATGATACTTTGCACCGGTCATTTCAAGCAACGCGATGTCGCGGTCCAGACCCATGCGTTCAGCCATGGGGGAAACGGTTGGCAGGCCGCGCAGGGTGGCGAACTTGCCACTGGTTGCAGCCGCCCCGGCGCTCAGGCCCGGCTCTTGCGGATTGGCGATGACCAATGCGCCGCAGGACCGGGCATAGGTCAGGGCGCGAGAAAAGACCTTGGTGTTTGCACCGACGTGATCACAATCGGTAAAGGCGACGGCGCCCGCATCCAGCAGAAACCCGATCTCGGTCATTTCGCGCCCTTCGCGGCCCTTGGTCAGAGCGGCCATTGGCAAAACGTTGACCGGCGTATCGGCCTGCGCGCGGCGTGTCACGAATTCCAGCGATTCCGGTGTGTCGGTTGCCGGTGTTGTGTCGGGGCGGGTCACCATCGTCGTCACGCCCCCTGCAGCAGCAGCCAGCCCCGCCGACTTATAGCTTTCCTTATGGCGTTCGCCCGGTTCGCACACTTTTACGCCGATATCGACAATACCGGGTGCCAGGCACTTGCCGCCACAGTCTATTTGCTCGGTGGCCGATCCGTCTGCGGCTGAATACTCGCCTTCGCCGCTGGCCGCGATTTTCCCATCCGTGACGTGTAGCCAACCATGCGTTTCGGATCCTGCTTCCGGATCGATCAACCGTGCATTCGAAAAAACGAGGTCGCACATTACGCTGATCTCTCCTTTCGCTCTCCGGTTTGTATGCCCCGCAAAAGGGCATAGACTTCGCGCCCGTCGGCCAAATTCTCAAACTCGATTGATATTTCGTAATTACCCTTGTTGCCGCGCCTTGTCTCCTTATCAAAGTAGACGCTTGGGTGTCTTCCATCCACGAGCTCCAGTTGATTTTCTTCGGTGATGGAATAGGACTTCAGCCTGCGCCCATGGAAGGGAAAGTTTGTGGCAATGAATGCGCGCCGGTCCGTCAGGGTATACCAACTGCGGCGGCGTCTGAATGTGCGTCCGAAGATCCCGTTCGCGACCAGAAAGAAACCTGCTGCAACAAAAGGCAGCCCGAATAGCGAAAACAAAATGCTGGCCTGACTTGCCATCGCCACCCAAAACACGGCGAAACCCGCGAAAAAGAATCCAAAAAAAACCAAGACAATCGAGACGTCTTTGATCGAGAATTCACCGTCCGGGCGACCTTGCCAAATAATCTTTTCACCCCGATCCAGCAACTTATCCCACTGATCTGATTGGTTCATATAGTTGCCCTTTCGATGGCGGTCTTTGTAGCGGCAGGATTGGCCTGATATTTGATAAGGTGTTTGTCTCCACCTTTTGTCACGACCTGAACAAAACTGCCCATAGTGTTAACGGACTCGATCTGGCTGAGAAGCAAGTGCCTGTCGCCAGGTCCGTAAAGTGCCGTATCGCTCATCTCC
This sequence comes from Ruegeria sp., assembly GCA_051009255.1. Taxonomy (GTDB): domain Bacteria; phylum Pseudomonadota; class Alphaproteobacteria; order Rhodobacterales; family Rhodobacteraceae; genus Ruegeria. The sequence continues at coordinate 2,260 of JBPCWT010000464.1, forward strand.
CAAACCGCAGTCAGTTCTTCTGATGCCAGGTACCAAGCACGGATGCCAATGGCTGCCAGTCCTGCAGGCGCGCCGGTCCAGATGTACGGATTACCGATTAGCCAAAGTATCAGCATTGCCCCGGCCATCGCCAGAGCGGCCAGCCATGTATTCGTGCGAATATAAGCGCCCCGGTCAGGGGCGAAACGCGTCACAGTATCAGCCAAAGCGCCCCTCCGATTATCAATAGGATCAGCAGGGCCAGCAACGCCGATCCAATGCGCTGTGACTTGTCACCATCAGGCAATTGCGCAGGCGGGGCAGAGAACGGTCTGGCGCTTTCGGCTGCAATGGTGCCGCCGGACCAGTTGGTTTCCTCTTCAGTATAAAGCCCAACTAGATTCAGCCTGGGATCGGGCTGTATCTTTGCAGCTTTCCCCTGAAAGGCGGCGCTTCGCAGGACCAAGACCCAGCCTTCGATGGCCGATAACGCATCCTTGTCCAACTGATCCCCTGAAATCCCGCAGCCTTCGTTCAGGTACCCATATAGCCCAAAATCCTCTAGGTCGGTGACAGGGAAGATGTCGATGTGCC
>JBPCWT010000465.1:0-15548 GCA_051009255.1 Ruegeria sp.
GACGTTCGTTCAGGTCACCTTCGACGAGGATGTTGTAATCGTTCGCGTCATTGTGGATGGCCTGCGCGGGAAGCCCGTTCAGGGTGCCCGCCACAGACTGAAAGCCGTGGACAACTTCGTCCAGCAGCGCACGCCACGCCGGATCGGAAATCGCATCGAGTTTATCGGTGATCCAGCCGGCCTGCGCCAGATCCCACTTGAAAGCATCGCGGTGCAACCCCGGGTGGCTGAACCGTTCTAGCGCACGATCTGTCGCGCCCAGAACACGGCCAAGTTTCAGGATTAGGCCTTGGGATATTGGTGCCGCCTTAGCGTAACATCGCCCCGGCAGACGTTGCTGCAACCAGACAAGGCGCGGCTGTTCTGTTTCGTCCAGAACCGCTGGCAGCAACGTGCCCTGCAGGTCTGGGAAAACCTTGGGGAACGGCAGGCCCGGCGCCTCGGATGCGACGTGTTCCAGTGCTTTGATCTGCAGGTCAACAAGCCCGGCATCGCAACCGGCGCGCATGACCTTGAGCACATAGTCCTGGCCATTGGTGGCCTCGACCAGAAAGTTCAGGTCGTACTCTCCATCCAATCGCGACAGCCTGGCCTCAAGCCCCCAATGGGTGCGCAAGGCGGTCGCCCAATGATTGGTCATGTCGCTCATCCGGGTAGAAACCTTTTAGTCGAGTGCGCGCAGTCGTTTTAACAGCGAAGACGTATCCCAGCGTCCACCGCCCAGTTTCTGAACGTCCTTGTAGAATTGATCGACTAGGGCCGTGACGGGCAGTGACGCCCCGGTTTCGTTGGCGGTGTCCAGGCAGATACTCAGATCCTTGCGCATCCAGTCGACGGCAAACCCATGATCAAAGTGATCGTCCAGCATGGTTTCGAACCGGTTCGACATCTGCCAGCTGCCAGCCGCGCCCTGACTGATGACTTCGACCACGGAACGCCCATCCAGCCCGGCTTTTTCTGCGAAATGCAGCGCTTCGCTGAGACCTTGAACCAGACCTGCGATGGCAATCTGGTTGCACATCTTGGTCATCTGGCCTGCGCCGCTGTCGCCAATGCGGCGGCAGATTTTGGAATAAACCTGCATCATGGGTTCGGCGGCGTCATAGGCGGCCTGTTCACCGCCGCACATGATCGACAGCACACCATTTTCCGCGCCAGCCTGACCGCCCGAGATCGGGGCGTCCACGAACGAGATCCCTTGCGCGCTGGCAATGTCACAGAGCTCTTGGGTCACTTTTGCGGAAACCGTCGTGTGATCGACAAAAACCGCACCGCTGGACATGCCGTGAAACGCGCCGCCTTCGCCGGTGCAGACCTCGCGCAGGTCGTTATCGTTGCCGACACAGGCCATAACGAACTCTGCGCCGCGCGCCGCTTCTTCGGGTGTTTCTGCCATCGCGCCGCCGTGCTGCGCGACCCAAGCCTCGGCCTTGGTTGCCGTTCGGTTATAGACGGTAACTTGGTGGCCTGCTGCTTGCAGGTGTCCGGCCATGGGATAGCCCATTACGCCAAGACCAAGGAAAGCGATATTTGCCATTTGGTGATCCCCTCCGCTGTTCGACCAGCCAGTGTTTGGCACACCGGGCCGAATTGTTCAGCAGTGTCAAAGCAAAGCTGGACCCAAAGGGCAACCCCGCATCACGATTTGCCGCCCAGATCCCGCAGGATCGGGCAATCGGGCCGGTCATCGCCGGCGCATGCGTCGATCAGGTGGCCCAGCGTGTCGCGCATGGCGTTCAGATCGGCGATCTTGGCCTCAATCTGGCTGAGGTGGCCACGCGCAACCCGTTTCACATCGGCGCTTGCGCGTGTTTCATCCTCGTATAGCGCCAAAAGAGTCCGGCAATCCTCGATCGTGAAACCCAGTGCGCGGGCGCGTCCCAAAAAATTCAGCTTGTGCACGTCTTGTTCGCGAAAACGGCGGTACCCGTTGTCATCGCGCAATGGTTTGATCAGATCGATGTCTTCGTAATAACGGATCGTCTTTGACGGAAGTCCGGTGCGTGTTGAAACGTCGCCAATATTCATGTGGTCACCCGTTGGCCTGTGGCGTGGGTGCCTGATCCGGGCAGCGTGGTCCGTACCCGGCGCAGGCGTAACGCGTTCGAGACAACAAAAACGCTGGACAGGGCCATCGCGCCTGCGGCCAGTGCTGGCGACAGCAGTGGACCGCCAAAGGGATAAAGAATGCCAGCGGCAACCGGAATCAAAAGGGTGTTATATCCGAACGCCCAACCAAGGTTCTGACGGATGTTTCGCATCGTCTGACCGCTGATCTCGACCGCATTCGCAACGCCGCGCAGGTCGCCTGACATCAAAACGACATCCGCTGTCTCGATGGCTACGTCCGTGCCTGTACCAATGGCGATGCCAACATCGGCAGATGCCAGCGCCGGCGCGTCGTTGATCCCGTCGCCAACAAAAGCGAGCGTTCCGTGATTTTCGCGCAATGCGTTGATTGCGGCGACCTTGCCATCGGGCAAAACCTCGGCGGTGATGTGATCGATGCCCAGCCTGTCGGCCAGCGCCTGTGCAGTGCGGGCGTTGTCGCCGGTAACCATGGCCAGTGTCAGACCCATTTCATGCAGTCTGGCAAGCGTCTCGGGTGTGCCAGGCTTGATTGGGTCAGATACGGTGAGTGTTGCGGCGGCTTTTCCGTCTATTGCGATATACAGGGGCGTTGCACCTTCGGCCGCTCGTTTCGCCGCCTTGGGCTCCAGATCGGCGATGTCGATACTGTACTGCGCCATCATCCGGTCAGATCCGACCAGAATTTCGTGCCCTTCGACGGTTGCGCACAGGCCAAGGCCGGTGAGTGACTGGAAATCCGTCACGTCAGGCAATTCAGAAGGACCGGCGCGTGTAATGGCCGTGGCTATCGGGTGCTCGGACAGGGATTCAACCGCAGCGGCACGGCGCAAAATCTCGTTCCGTTCAAACCCGTTTGTCGTGATGACCTCGTCCAGTTCGGGGCGCCCAAGGGTCAGCGTCCCGGTCTTGTCCAGCGCGATAATCCGCGCCTGTTGCAACTGTTGCAAGGCGTCGCCCTTGCGGAACAAAACACCCAGTTCCGCCGCGCGCCCGGTCCCCACCATGATAGAAGTGGGCGTTGCAAGACCCATGGCGCAGGGGCAAGCGATTATAAGAACGGATACCCCGGCAACAAGCGCCAGTGGCAAAGAGGGTTCGGGGCCGAAGATCAGCCATGCGGCAACTGTCAGAAATGCGACGCCAATAACGGCAGGGACAAAGCGATAGGTGATCCTGTCGACCAGCCCCTGAATTGGCAGCTTGGCCCCCTGTGCCTGTTCCACCATGCAAATAACCTGCGCCAGCACGGTGTCCGGGCCAATTCGGGTTGTTCGGACGCGCAGCGCACCTGTGCCGTTGACAGTCCCGCCGACGACCTGATCGCCGGTGGCCTTGCCAACGGGAATGGGTTCGCCGGTAATCATGCTTTCGTCTATGTAGGACGTGCCATCCAGAACCTCTGCATCGACCGGTACACGTTCACCGGGCCGGATTTGCAGGACATCACCCACAATGATTTCGGCAATAGGTCGGTCAATCGTCGTGCCATCCTGTTCGACCCGCGCCGTTTTGGGCTGAAGCCCGACAAGTTTGCGGATTGCGGCCCCGGTCCGGCCTTTGGCGCGCGCCTCCATCAGACGGCCCAGCAGGATAAGGGTGACAATGACAGCTGCGGCCTCGAAATAAACATTTGCGGTGCCCTGTGGCAGCAGCCAAGGGGCGAATGTCGCGGTGACAGAGTAAAGATATGCCGCCGCGGTTCCCAGCGCGACCAATGCGTTCATGTCAGGCGCACCGCGCAGCATCGACGGTATGCCCTTGGCATAAAACACACGACCCGGTCCGATCAGCAGCGCCGTTGTCAGCGCGAACTGTATCAGGTGGCTGTTCTGGGTGCCGATATTCATATGGACCCAATGATGAAAAGCGGGGATCATGTGCCCACCCATTTCCAACACGAAGACGGGCACGGTCATTGCGGCGGCAATTAGCGTGGCGCGGGTCAGGGATTTTATTTCCTCTGACTTGGCCGAACGGTCCGGCGCGGCATCGGCTGCCCCTGTGGGATGGGCCGGATACCCGGCGTCCGCCGAAACGCGTGACAGAATTGTCGGATCGGTTGCGCCTTCGACAAATTTGACGGTCGCGCTTTCAGTGGCAAGGTTTACGTTGGCTTCCAGTACACCGGGGCTGTTGATCAGTGCGCGTTCGATTTTTGCCACGCAGGAGGCACAGTTCATCATCTCAATCTGAAGTGTGGTTTGCCGCGTCGCTGCCGGATACCCGGCTGCGTCCAGCGCCTGCGTTATGTTGGATATTGGGCCGTCATATTCGACTTGAGCCGTTTCGCTGGCAAAATTAACCGAAGCGTCGTCAACGCCCTGCACCCCGCGCAATGCGGTTTCCACGCGGCCAACGCAGGATGCGCATCCCATGCCGGTGATTTTGAGCTGTGTCGCGTTTGCTTGTGCCATTCGAGTCGCCTTGATCGTCGTCCTGCCCTTCACATGAGGGTTCCAGTGACGGGAAGGTCAAGGGCGCAGGCAAAAAATTGTGCAGATTGTTTCAGGAGCCGCGGATATTCCGCTCCATTACCCGTTGGTACAGTCGCGGAAATACACTGTTTAGCCACCATGCAAGGCGCGCAACACGTCCCACGGGGATCATAGGTTGCGACTTGTCGAGACCGCGCAGGATCGTTTCGGCAGCGTCCTCGGGGCTCATATGGTCCATACCATCCGCAGCCGAGCCCGGCCGGGATGTTCCGTCGGCCTGTTGATCCGCGTTGCCCAAGTTAGTTGATACAAACGAAGGAGCGGCGATGAGAACCTTGACGCCTAAGGGGCTTTCCTCGGATCGAAGGGATTTGAAAAACCCCTCGAGCGCGTGTTTCGACGCGGCATAGGCGGTTCGGTGGTAAAGCGGTGCAAATCCGGCAACGGATGAGATGGCCAGGTGCGTGCCGTTGGATTTGCGCAGTTCGTTTTGGAGTGCACGCGCCATCGCCACGGCGGCGAAATAGTTGATTTCGAACACCTTGCGGTGGCTGGCTTCGTCAGACTGATCAAAGCCGCCAATCTGGGTGATACCGGCATTGTAAATGACCAGATCAATGCTGTCGCTGGTGTCCAATGTCTGCGCGACGGCCCGCGACAACTGTGCCGGATCAGTCAGGTCGCAGGCAATGGGCAGCTGTGTTGATGTCTCTGTCAGGGTCGAGACGTCGAGATCCAGCAGGACCACGCGCCAACCCCGGCCCTGTAGCGCGGCGGACAAAGCACGGCCCAACCCCCCTGCGCCACCCGATATCACGGCGGTCCTCATAGCCCTGCCTGCCGTTTCCAGAAGTCAAAGACTTCGGCGCTGGTTTTCTCGGGCGTATAGCCGAACTCGGCCTTCAGCGCGTCGTTTGCCAGCACGGGGCGGTATTGCAGAAACCGTACCTGTTCAGGGCCATATCGGGACAATCCCAGCGGACGGGCAATTGCCAGCGCTGTTTTGAGTACCCATGGCGGAATGCGCAGGACCGGTTTGTTCAACACGTTGGCAAGGTCCGTGACACCAAGGCTGCCGTCACCGGCAACATTAAAGATCCCTGCAGGACCATAGGTGGCGGCGTGTTTCAGGATACGTGCAAGGTCGCGTGTCCAGATAAAGACAAACGGGCTTTCACTGCCTGACACCGCCAGCAGCCGTTCCTTGCGGAACAGGGCCGTGATCTGGTTTTCCGTGCCTTCGCCCAGAACCGTACCGACGCGCAGGATCACCTGTTCCAGCTCCGGCTCTTGCTTGCGGGCCTCGGCCAGCATCTCTTCAACCAGTCGTTTATGGTCGGAATACGGAAATTCGGGGTTGCCGCGCAGGGGGTCACTTTCGCGAAGCGGCACCGGATTGTCGGCGTGATAGCCATAGGCGGCACCGGACGAGGTAACGACAATACGGCGAACACGGTTGGCTATTGCTGCATCCAGAACCTTGCGCGTACCTTCGACATCCACGTCATAGGCCCTGTCACGGCCCATCTTTGGCGACGGTGTAACGATAGAAGCAAGGTGGATTATGACATCCGGTTTGACCTTGGTGATGACCTTGATCGGCTCGCCCGTGGTGACATCCATGCGCATGAAGGTCACATTTTCGGGCAACGCGTCGGGGCGGTGCATGTCCGTGGCGAACACTTCGTGCCCTTCAAGCTCGTCCAGCAGGGCGCGCCCAACCATGCCTGCTGCGCCAGTTATCAAGATTCGGGTCATCGGGCGGCCTCGGTTCTTGCCATGATCGCCGCCAGACCGATCCCGGATATCGCGTGCCAGATACCCCAGAGCGCGGCAACGACCGCCATGCCACCAAGCCCGTGAAAAAAGGCAAAGATCAGCACAAGGCCCAGCCCGGAATTCTGGATACCTGTTTCGATGGTAACAGCGCGGCGGTCATATGGGGACAGCCGGGTCAGAGTGGCCACAACCCAACCGCCCCCCAGTGCCAGGGCATTGTGAAGGATCACAAGCCCGGCGACAGCCCCGGCAAAGCCAAGGAAGAATCCCCAGTTAGCAGCCAGAGCGAGTACGACAAAAGCGATGAAAATGCCCATAGAAACGTATTGCAGCGGTTTGCGCATGCGCGCGGTCAGGTCTGGCCGGCGCTGGTTCAGGGTAACGCCCAGAACCAGCGGCAGGATCAGCATCAGGCCAACGACGATTGCGATCTGAACCGGGTCGATCTGTGTTTTCTGCAAAATGGCCCGAGTGGGCGGATACAGCCCGCCCCAAAGCGCGATGTTAAAGGGTGTCATCACGATGGCCCCGATGGTGGCAAACGCGGTCATTGAAACCGACAAAGCCGCATTTCCGCCTGCGCGGTGGGTGATAAAGTTTGAAATATTACCCCCCGGACAGGCGGCAACAAGGATCAGGCCCAGTGCGATCGAGGGGCGCGGCCCCGTCAGCCAGACCAGCGCAAAGGTTAGCGCTGGCAAGACGATGAACTGTGACGCAAGACCAACGATCACCGGCTTTGGCGCGCGCCGCAGGCGGTCGAAATCCCGTGGCGACAAATCGATCGCAATCGAGAACATAACGATTGCAAGAATGGCGTTCAGCAGCGTCATCGACGATGGGCTGAAGTTCAGGGTAACCTCGTCAATGCCGGTCATGCGGCAGCTTTCCTGAGACGTTCGATCCAACCGGTGACCGCTTTGCGATAGGTCGCCTTGTCCACGTAATAGGCCATGCGGGCAAGGTTCAGATAGTTCATCCCGCCGGTCGCGCGTTCATAGTTTTTGCGTTTCTTGGCCTTAAGCTGTGCCGCCACCGGGCAACCATTGCGAATGCCCTTGATGTACCGCGCCACCATTTCGGCCTGCTCGTGACGTCCCTGCCAACCCAGACCGGTTGCCTCGACCATACCCAGAACGAACAGGTCGTCGCGTTCGGGATGCATCGCATTCAGATAAAGATGCGGGGCGTGTCCCTGCCAGTTCAGCAGATCGCGGTCGATGAACGGATAGTGCAGCTTGTACCCCGTCGCGGCGAGGATCATGTCATACTCTTCGCTGCTGCCATCGGTGAAATGGACGGTTTTGCCCTCGATCCGCTCGATATCGGACTGAATGCGCAGGTCGCCATGACCTGCATGGTACAGCACCAGCGAATTTACGACCGGGTGACTTTCATAAAGTTTGTAGTCCGGCTTGGGAAAGCCGTATTTCTGCGGATCGCCGACGAACCATTTCAGGATCAGGCTGTCGATCCTGCGCTTGAGCCAGATCGGCATGCGAATTGTTCCGCCCATCGTATCGGCGGGTTTGCCGAATACATATTTCGGCACAAAGTAGTATCCGCGCCGCATCGACAGGTGGCATTGCTTGGCGTGATGAATCGCGTCCACGGCGATATCGCAGCCGGAATTGCCCGCCCCGACGACCAGAACCTGTTTGCCGTCAAACTGGCCGGGATAGCGGTACTGGGCTGCGTGGATAAGTTCGCCGTCAAAGGTTCAGGGGAACTCGGGCATGTTGGGTTCGGACAGGGTGCCGTTAGCAATCAGAACCCCGGCGAATTCAGACTGATGTTCGCCGTCCTGATCCCGCCACGTCACCCGCCAGCCATCGCCAGGAGCGCCAAGCGGAGCGATATCCGTAACCTCGGCATTGAATTTATAGTGTTCGCGTAACCCGAATTCTGATGCAAAGCCGTGAAAATAATCCCTCATCGCCCGGTGCGACGGGAATTCAGCCACCGCGTCGTCCATGGGAAAGTCGGTAAATTCGGTCATACGCTTGGACGAGATCAGATGCGCCGTCTCGTACATGGTTGATTTGGGGGCGTCGATATCCCACAAGCCACCCACATCCGAATGCAATTCAAATCCCTGAAAGGGTATACCCTGTTCTTTTAACACCTTTGCAGCGGCCAGCCCCATTGGGCCCGCCCCGATCAAGGCGAATACTTCGCTCGATTCCGTCATGAATTCTCCCCATTCACGACGCTAACTTGAACGATCGTTCAAAATAAGGCAAGATGATTTTCATGTCAGCAAAAGTTATTGAAAAACAAAGACAAAGAGCGCCATCTCAGCGCTCATTGAAAACAAAGTCACGGATTCTGGATGCGGCCGAGGCCGTCTTTGCCGAAAGAGGATTCGAGGGCGCCTCGATCCGCGATATCGCGTCGATGGCAGGTGTGCAGGTGGGGCTGGTGCATCATCATGGCGGCGGCAAGGAAGAGCTGTTTCATCGGGCTGTGGCGCGTCGCGCGGACGAGCTGGCCCGGATCAGGATTGATGCACTGGAGGCGCTGAAGACGCAAGGCGATGTCTCGCTGCGCGATATTCTGGACTGCTTTATCCGCCCTTATGTAAGTCGTGCCGAATCTGGGGGGCCGGGATGGATGGCCTATGGTCGCCTTGTGGCGCATGTTTCGGTTGATCCGCGTTGGCACGAGATTGCGGCCGAGTGTTTCGACCCGACTGCGCGATTGTTCATTGCGGAGATAGCGGCCCTGTTTCCCGGCGTCGATCCGGCACTATTGGCCACCGGACATGTCTATACCGTGTCGGCCATGCTTGCGCATCTTAACAGCGCGTGGCGTGTAGGTGCGTTATCGAAGGAGGGTGACCTGACCGGGCTAGACCGATTGGTAGAGTTTTGCGCGGCCGGAATCGAAGCGATGATCGCGGGTGATGGTTAGACATCACCCGCGTGGATCATCCAGTTCCAGCGGGAACTTTCGCGGCAGAAGACCTGCGTGAAACCACTCGACCATAGAATAGATAGAGGACACCGGCAGGCCAGTGCGTTTGCGAAGATCGGCAGCGTAGGGAACCATATTTGTACATTCCAGAACTATGGCCCCGGCATCGGGTTCGTTCGCCATGATCTCGTCGGCTGCATCCAACATATCCTGCCTGCATTCATCAATGTCGATTTCCGGCGCATCGTTAAGGATATCGCGGGTAAAGGCCCGGCCATTGTCGGTGCCATAAACAGGGGTGTCCAGCGGTACATTGGCGGCGATCAGATGCGCGTTGGTAAGTGTCGCCTTGGATATGGTCAGGACAACGGTCTTTTTTCCCGGCGGCAGCAAGGTTTGAACCATTGGAACCTGCATCAAAGACGAAGTGGCGACAGGTACACCCAACGCCGCGCGCAGTTCGTCCTGAACCAGCGCCAGGAAACCGCAATTTGTGGTGATCCCGTCTGCGCCGGTGGCGATCAGGTCGCGACCTGCCTCGATGAACACGTCCAACAGGTCTTTTGGGTCACCGCGCACGACCTTTCCCGGGGAAGCACCGCGAACAACACGGTAATGTACTGGAAAGGGCCACGTGGCCGCATTTCCCATATCACCGTAAATGCGAGGAAAGCGGGTTTCCAGCATCAGAATGCCGATGGCTGCGCCAAAGACGGTTTTTCCACCTGTTTGTATCGGCATGAGCGACCTCAGATCTCTGGAACGTAAAGTTGGGCATATGCGTCGCGAACCGCTTGTGTGGCCCCTTCGCGGCGGCGTTCGATATGCGCGCGCATCTGAGCGGCAGCTTCGTCTGCGTATCGCCGGGCAACAGCGTCTACGATGCGACGATGCGCCGTCATCATGGTCTGGCTGCCTGTTGCCGTTTCGCGCAGGCGGCGCAAATCGATTAGCCGCAGGTACCGAATGCGATCGTTCAAATTGGTCAACATGCGGCACAGTTCGGCATTGCCGGACAATTCGCACAGTTGGCGATGAAATCGTTCGTCCATTTCCAGCAGCGATTCGGGCTCGGAATCCGGGGTATAGTCCGGTTCGATCTCTTCCATATCGCGGACAAGGTCTGCAATGGCTGCATCCGTTCCGCGCAGGCAGGCAAGGCGCACGGCCTCGACCTCGACAGCGACGCGCGACTCGTACAAATCCATGACCAGTTCCGGGGACAAAGAACGGCAAAAGAAACCCCGGCCTGACTGAAATGTCAGAAAACCCTCGGCGACCAGCCGGTTAAGAGCTTCTCGAATGGGGGTGCGCGACGAATTCAGATCGGCGGCCAGTGCGCTTTCGTTGATCCGCGAATCCGGTTTGAAGGCAAAGTCCGACGCCATGCGTCGCAGCGCGTCATACAGTCGGTCCACATTGCTTTCGGTTTTCGTCATTTCCGCTCCTCTTTCCGGCGAGACTAGAACGGGATTGACATGTGAGCAAGTCTTCGTGCAGAACTGTATACAGGATTGAACTCAATTAGACGGAAAACGTGATGAGTAACCAGATGAATGGCGCCGAGGCGATGGTTCGGATGCTTGAGGCGCAGGGAGTCGAGCACATCTTTGGCCTGTGCGGAGACACCACGTTGCCGTTCTATGACGCGATGCTGCGCCTGGATCACAACATCAAGCATATCTTGACCCGGGACGAACGTTGCGCGACCTACATGGCCGATGCCTATTCCCGTGTGACAGGTCGTGCGGGCGTGGCCGAGGGGCCGTCGGGCGGTGGTGCGACTTATATCCTTCCGGGGTTAATCGAGGCGTCCGAAAGCTCTTACGCGGTGTTGGGTATCACAACGGATATTTCCGTGGCGTCTTATGGGAAATACCCGCTGACCGAGGTCGATCAGGAGGCGTTGATGGCGCCGCTGACTAAGTGGAACACGGTTATCAAACGTGCCGATCACATCCCGCGCATGGTGCGGGCCGCATTCAGGGCGATGACAACCGGACGCTCGGGTGCTGCGCATATAGGGCTGCCATATGACATTCAGTATGACGCGGTGGACGCATCAGATATCTGGGCCGACAACGCGACAACGTCATACCCTGCATATCCGCAAGCGCCCGCACCCGGCGCGGCGCAAGCTGCGGTCGAGGCGATCATTTCGGCCAAGAACCCGCTGATCGTTTGCGGTGGCGGTGTTGTCATCGCGCAGGCATGGGAAGAACTGGATCGGCTGGCAACGCGACTGGATATTCCGGTGGCGACGTCGATTTCCGGTCAGGGGTCGCTGGCGGAAACGCACCCGAACTGTCTGGGTGTTGTGGGATCGAATGGCGGCACGGACGAAACGTGGGAAATGATGGAAGCCGCCGATCTGGTGGTGTTCATGGGATGCCGCGCCGGATCGACAACCACAGCCCGGTGGGAAGCCCCTAAACCGCGTACGCGGATCGTTCATTTCGATAATGATCCGATGGTCATGAACGCCAACTATCAGACCGAGGTGGCCGTGGTTGGCGATCTGCGACTGTCGCTGGCAGAAGTCACCGCAGTGCTGGATGTGCGTGATCAGGGGGCAGAAACCTTTGGCGGTGCAGCGGCGATTGCCGAAAAGAAAAAGCGCAAATTTGAAGTGTTCGAGACTCTGGCCCAGTCCACGCAAGCACCGATTCGGCCCGAGCGTGTAATCTCGGCACTGATGAATGTTTTGCCCGAAGACGCGACAGTTGTGTCCGATCCGGGCACCAGCTGCCCTTATTTCTCGGCCTACTATCAGTTGCCGAAACCGGGCCGTCATTTTATCACGAACCGGGCACACGGGGCGCTGGGTTATGCCTTGTCGGCGGCTCTGGGCGCATGGTTCGGTCGTCCCACGTCAAAAACGGTCGCGCTGATGGGCGACGGGTCTTTTGGCTTTACCTGTGGCGAGTTGGAAACCGTGTGCCGCGCGGGTGCGCCGATCACCTATGTTGTGTTCTCGAACTCGAACTTCGGCTGGATCAAGGCCAGCCAGTTCGCAGACAAGGACGCCCGGTATTACAACGTCGATTTCAACCGGACAGATCAGGCGGCAGTCGCGGCGGCCTATGGCGTCAAAAGCTGGCGGGTCGAAAACCCTGGCGATCTGGAAAAGGTTCTAGCCGAGGCGGTGGCGCACGACGGGCCGACACTGGTCGACGTCATCACGCAGCCGCTGGAAGAAAGCAACGCACCGGTACGCCGCTGGATGGGTTGAGGATTTTGGCAGAGCCCTGCCGGGCTCTGCCAAATCATTCCCGTTTTATTAGTTTTGCGATCTCGGTGCGGTCATCCTGACTCCATTCCGAGGGGTCTTCGCCATGGGCAACGACCGCGTGCAATTCCATCTGCTTCCATGCCTCGTCCTCGGTTTCGGTCACGACCTTGAAGGGGCAGGATTCCATTCCAGGGTAGTCCTTGCAGGCGTATGAAAACGACTGGGCCATTGGTATCCTCCTTGTTGGTTGATGGCTTAGAAAGTATCGAATGCCGGAGCACCCTCTGGCAGAGTTATCCAAGGCTGTTTGTGAGAGACGAATACGTGGTTCTGCGGCGCGACGATTGATGGATCGTCCAACGTAACCGCGGCGAACCAGGCGTCCTTGCTCCAATCTTGACCCTCGACTTCGTGACCGGCGGCATAAGTCAGCGTTGTGCCGCAATCACCACAGAATCCACGGGTGATACCAGACGTTTTCGAGCATGTTTTGATTGCGCCTTTTGTGACCTGAAATTCAGGTGCTGGTACCTTGGCCCATGTTACGAATGCGCCGCCCAGTGCCAACTGGCATGACCGGCAATGGCAATGTGCGGAAAACTCGGGCCGTGCAGTGATCTGATATCGCACGGTCCCGCAATAGCAGCCGCCTTGGTGAGATTGGGTTGAATCCGTCATATTGAACCTCAATTCCCTAGATAAACTTGCATCCGAGAGTTGGTCGTCAGCAACGCCAGACGCTGCATGCATTTATAAATCAGCACGCAGGTCAAAAATCCAAATCAATAATTTTGAATATATGTTAGAAAATCTAATATATGGATTGGTTGAAGCTACCTTCATTGAACGGATTGCGTGCCTTTGCAGCAGTGGCTGAGACAGGCAGCTATACCCGTGCCGCGCAGAAACTGAACGTGACTCATGCGGCCATCAGTCAGCAGGTCAAAGCGCTGGAAGACCGAATGGGCCTGCCTTTGGTTGCACGATCAGGGCGCGGGATTGTCCTGACCGAAGAGGGGCAGGCGCTGGCGCGAGATCTGGAGCTTGGGTTTGCTACTATCGAACGCGGTGTCGAGCGGCTGACCGAAACCGCAGCAAACAGGCCAGTACAGGTGACGATGTCACCGGCATTTGCCGTTGAATGGCTGCTGCCGCGCATCCCGGCATTTCAACAGGCAAATCCCGACATTACCTTGTTGCTGAACCCAACTGCCGATGTCGTTGACCTGAAACCGGGCGGGATCGATGTGGCCATACGATACAGGGACAAACGCCGACCAGTCTCAGGGGTGGAGCCGCTGTTGATGTCGGACATGATCATGATCGCCGCGCCCGAGCTTGTCGCTGGCAAGGATGTGTCAACACCAACCGCGATGACGGGTCTGCCATGGTTGCAGGAACTTGGAACAAACGAAGCCGCTGAATGGCTGACATATCATGGTGTCATTCCGAACCGCCCGTTGACCATCCACCAGATGCCCGGCAACCTGATAATGAATTCAGTGCGCCGGGGCGACGGGATCACGTTTACAAGCAGGGCCTTTTTTCAGACGGATATTGATGCTGGCAGGATTGTCGAACTCTTCTCGGAAAAGCTGTTTGGAATCTATTACATCGAAACGCGCCAAGGTGTCCTGCGACCTGCGGTTCGGACCTTTGTAAACTGGCTGAAATCGCAGGCCGAAACTGTCACAATTTAACTGGGAAAACCGGCTAACAAAGTCAAAAGACGTTACGTATCTGCAAATTCAAACGCCGCGTCACACAGATTGGCATGACAGTTGGGCCAAGCTATTTTGCAGACAAGTTCTTACTGGAGAATTCAAATGTCGCTTTTTACCTCTACCGCCGCATGGGTCACCGACGAACATCGCATGTTTGCCGATATGGCTGGCCGGTTTTTGGAAGATGAATTGGTCCCCAACATCGAAAACTCGAACAGCAATGGCGTTGTCGATCGGGATTTCTGGCACAAGGTGGGCGAAGCGGGCCTTATGGCCGGATCCATTGACGAAGATTACGGCGGCGTTGGTGGCGGCATGGGCTTTGATTCCGTCACTCTGTACGAACAGGCAGCGCGCGGCGATTCCGGCTGGGGTTATGGCATTCAGTCTATCGTCACGCACTACATCACGGCCTATGGAAGCGAAGATCAAAAGCAGAAATGGCTGCCAAAGCTTGCCTCGGGCGAGATGGTGGGAGCGATTGCGATGACGGAACCCGGAACCGGGTCGGATCTGCAGTCGGTTCGTACGACGGCGGAAAAGGATGGCAATTCTTACCGGATCAATGGTTCAAAGATTTTCATCACAAACGGGCAATCGGCAGATCTGGTCATCATGGTCGCCAAGACCGACAAATCACAAGGCGCGCGTGGGGTTTCGTTGATTGCGGTCGAAACCGACAACACCGAAGGATTTCGCCGTGGTCGCAACCTCAAGAAACTGGGGATGAAGGCAAACGACACGGCCGAGTTGTTCTTTGAAGACGTAAAAGTGCCGATGACCAACCTTATCGGTGCCGAAGAAGGTCAGGGTTTCTACCAGTTGATGAAGCAGTTGCCGTGGGAACGTCTGACCATCGGCATCATGGCGTTGGGCGCAATCGACTTTGCCATCGCAGAAACGGTTAAATACGTGCAAGAGCGCAAGGCGTTTGGCCAGCGCGTGATGGATTTTCAGAACACGCGCTTCAAATTGGCCGAATGCAAGACCAAGGCCGAAGTGCTGCGTAGTTTCATAAACGACTGCATAGGCAAGCTGGCAGTCGGGGAACTGGATGCGGCCACCGCGTCAATGGTAAAGTACTGGGGTTCCGAAGTGCAAAACGAAATCATGCACGAATGCCTGCAACTGTTCGGTGGCTACGGCTTTATGATGGAATACCCGATTGCACGGTTATATGCGGATGCGCGCGTGCAAATGATTTATGGCGGCACCAACGAGGTGATGAAAGAGCTTATCGCGCGCTCGATAGACGTGTAACGCAGGCGCATTACATATGTCTGCCGCCTTTAAGCGGCTTGCCGACAACCATCATGCCTGACATCTTTGTGTGTGCGGGTGGTGTGAACATTTTGCACCCTTCTTTAAGGG
>JBPCWT010000466.1:0-2843 GCA_051009255.1 Ruegeria sp.
GTGGCCGCTTTTTTTTGTTTCTGCGACGATTTCACTGATGATGGCCCTTTCCCGGATACCCGCCGCAGCCTTGACCCAGATCAAAGAAAATCTGAGGCAAATATGCTAGTTTATGAATATTTCCAATGAAGCATTTTATCAGTATCTACGTTCGCCAACCTGTCCCCAATGAAGGCCCAGTGCGAGCGGAATTCAAGAGTGGTGGTGCTTGCTGCCCGTTAGGCCCGTGTGAGTGAGCGCGGGCCTTTCGCTTGTGCGCCGCCCAGACAGAAAATTGACCGGAGATTTCGCCCCTGCATCGTGAATTGCGAAACTCTGGCCCTACGGTTAACTTGGCGACATTGTTGAATGTTTGAAACTGACCCCGGAATCTCATCTTGCTGATTGTCCTTGCCATTTATTGCTTCTTCGTCTGGCTTTTGTTTTTCAAGCTGAACCTGCTGCCTTGGGGGCGAATGTCCAAAACGATTGTCGGCCTGATCGGTCTGGCTATTGTTCTTGTTGTTCTTGCGCTCCTGAACTCCAGAACGCCATCGGGGCGTTTTGCGGTGATGGCGCCAGTTGTCGAAGTGGCCCCAATCGTCAGCGGCACTATTTCCGAGGTTCCCGCCGAACCGAATATCCGTGTCGAACAGGGCGATGTTTTGCTGAGACTGGACAAAAGACCGTTCGAATACTCAAGGGATCTGGCCAAGGCAAACTTTGACATTGCGCAAAAGACCTATGACCGCAGGCTGGGTGCCTACGAGGTCAATAAGGCAACGGTCAGCGAGCAGGCGGTTGATGAAAGCCTGTCCGCCCTTCAAGCCGCCGAAGCCCGGCTTCGTCTTGCCGAATACGATCTGGATCACACGGATGTCCTGGCCCCAACAGCAGGCGTGGTCACAGGTGTTCGTGTCAGCATCGGCGATCAGGTCAGAGCGATGACAGGGGTTATGCCCCTGATCCGCTCAGATGCCAAAATACTGGCTGGCGTGTTCAAGCAAAACGGCTCTGGCGCGATCGTGCCCGGTGCCGAGGTTGGCCTGACATTCGATAACAATCCCGGCCTGATCTACTGGACGACCGTCAAGGAAATCACAAACGGCACATCGGGTGGTCAGACGCAGATTGACGCCACGTTGCTGGACGCCAGCGATGTCGGATCAACATCCGAATTGCTGGTCAATCTGAACTGGCCTGACGATGTGACCAATTCGGATTATGTTCTGGGATCAATCGGCGCCGCCACGGTGTTTGACGAAAATGCGGGCGCAATGGGTGTGTTGGCCAAAGTCCTGCTGTGGATCAAGGCCTACGTCGCCTACTTGTGATCGGGGGTCTCTGGCTTGGGCGTCCACGGTTCCCGCCCAACCATCCGGTCCGCTTCGGCGGTGATGTCGTTCATATGGGTCTCAAGGCTTAATCTCATCGCCTCGATCTGCTCCTCGGTCGCCTTGCGTGGAACGTCATCGGTCCATTCACGGCACAGAAACACGCCGTCGTTCCGCCAGGGGCGCGGCATCAGCAGACGGTCCCATGTTCCGGCTTCGCGGCCATGACGCGCTGAAAAGGTGATGCCGAACACCCGCTTGCCCGACGTGCGCGCCCAGATCAGCGGAACAGTGGAAGATATCCGTTCCGGCCCGCGCGGCCCGTCCGCCGCGATCCCGATCGAGATACCTTGTTTGATCTTTCCCAGAACCTCGCGCGACAGGGCGACATGGCGCTTGTGGCTGGACATCGCGATCGTGTCCATCCCGAACAACCGCTGCACCCGTCCCACCATGCTGCCAGCCCGCGCAGACGACGTAATGGAACAGATCCGCCCCCGGTCCAACGGAAAGAAATAGGGCGATTGCGCCAGCCGTTGATGCCACAGAACCACGATGATCGGCTCGCCCTGATCCACCAGCTTGTCCAGCTCTTCGTACCCGATGCGCTGCCATTTGGTGTTTCGATGAACAAGCCGGATATATCCCGCAATCCGTCGCGCAGCCCAGTTCAGGACGGCTTCGCTGTCGGCGATCTTTTTGCGTAAACTCACGGGCGGCGTCCTCCTGCTGGCCGAAACTTGTCATACCTGACTGGGCGACCCTTGCAAATCGTTTGTCCCCGGAACACCGGTCGGAATTCTGAAAAAAGCCTCTTGAGTCCGCCGCGCCGCTGGAATATCTGGAGGCTCAGCACAGGGGTATAGCTCAGTTGGTAGAGCGACGGTCTCCAAAACCGTAGGTCGCGGGTTCGAACCCTGCTGCCCCTGCCATTCCCATCCGGAACTTGTGCATCGGTTACCTTTGCAGGCCTCAATAACCTTACACGGTTGTCTCAAGCACACGAATGGGCGGCCCTGTTCGACCGCCCGGCACACTCTGGCCGCCACTATTTCAACGAGTTCCTAGGTAAATGATGTCACTACGCTACAGGCAACGCGGTGTCGTTCTGATGTCGTACAAAATGAACTTGTGAAAACCGTCGAACGTTTTGCTGTTGAACGCTTCGGCGACAGTCAGGATTTCTATGGGCAGGAAATTGTAGTTTTTCGCAAACTCAAGATGCAGCGTATAGTCAGCGGCCGCAATTTCTTCCCATTGTTTCATCCAGTTTCCGGCAGGGCCGTCTTTTGACCATCCGTGTTCGGCGAACTCCGGGGTCATTTGAAATGTTTCCGCCTCATCGGCAAGTCGAAACACCGCTGTCTCAAAGTCTGAACAGTCCTGCACTGTCGCGTCGGTTAACGCTATGATGACAGAGAGTAAAGTTACCAGGATCGTCAGATTTGTGCCATCGGGTATCATGTATTTCTTCACGTCGTGTCGTTTTGGTTTGTCCTTCGCATCATGTTCCGAGATCGTTCCCATGTC
>JBPCWT010000467.1:0-5105 GCA_051009255.1 Ruegeria sp.
GGGAAAATCCATCACAGGTGCGCCGTTTTCGGTGTAAATCAGCCGTGCGCCCGTCAGTTCCAATTGCTCCAATGTTATGGCCCGATCATCAGATTTTTCTGCACCTGATGTTTGGGCACCTGACCCAGTCGCAGTGTCAGGTTCGTCAGATTGGAACCCCCAGTTCCCCTGCCCGTTTGAAACCTCCAGTCGCAAAACTGGATTGGCAGCAATCACTCGCTTGATTCTAATACCCCCCGAAAGCAGCGCTTCGGCATCCACACCGACGGCCAGGCTTTCTGCACTCAGCATAGGTTGGGGGCTGGCCCACAGCGCATTTCCGAATGTCACTGGGCCGGTTTCCATACCCAGCACAGGCCAGAAAGAAATGTGCACGTCGCCTGAAAGGTTCAGCTCTCGCCCGGTTTGCTTGCGAACTTGGTCAGCAAGGATTGCACCCAGTTTATCGCCCGGCATCAGCAACAGTGCGCCAAAGGTCAGACCAACGACCGCGATCAATATGAACAAAATCCGTATCAGCCACTTCATAACCTGCTCCCGCCTTTTCGGCTTGTCTGCTTTGATACAAGTCAGCCTTGTGTGTGCTTCATTTGCAAGGGGAAGATTTCCCCACTATACGCCGCGACATGAGCACCAACCCGCCAAAACTCCGCCCCGACCTGGCACCGTCTGCCCGGATCACAGACGCACCGCGTGCAGACCAGCCGACAATCGGTATGGTATCACTGGGTTGTCCCAAGGCACTGGTTGACAGTGAACGCATTCTGACGCGGCTACGGGCCGAAGGTTACGGCATATCGCCTGATTACTCGGGCGCGGATGCAGTGATCGTGAATACCTGCGGGTTTTTGGACAGCGCCAAGGCAGAATCTCTGGAAGCCATCGGAGAGGCACTGGTAGAAAACGGCAAAGTCATCGTGACCGGCTGTCTGGGGGCCGAACCGGATTACATACGCGAGCACCACCCCCGCATTCTGGCCGTCACCGGGCCACACCAATACGAGCAGGTCCTGGATGCGGTGCATGACGCCGTACCGCCCGATCCTGACCCGTTTGTGGACCTGCTGCCAGCTTCCGGGGTGAAGCTGACACCGCGCCACTACAGCTACCTCAAAATCTCCGAAGGTTGTAATCACAAATGCAGGTTCTGCATTATTCCCGACATGCGCGGCAAACTGGCCAGCCGTCCGGCCCATGCAGTTTTGCGCGAGGCCGAGAAGCTGGTCGATAACGGTGTGAAGGAGCTGCTGATTATCAGTCAGGACACCTCGGCCTACGGGCTGGACCGCAAATACGATCTGAACCCTTGGAAAGGCCAAGAGGTGCGCAGCCATATCACCGATCTGGCACGTGAACTGGGACAGCTGGATGCGTGGGTGCGGCTGCATTACGTCTACCCATACCCACATGTGCGCGAGCTGATCCCGCTGATGGCTGATGCAGGATGCAACGTATTGCCCTATTTGGATATTCCCTTTCAGCATGCTCACCCTGACGTTCTGAAACGCATGGCCCGCCCGGCCGCTGGGGCCAAGACGCTGGACGAAATCGCCGCGTGGCGTGCGATCTGCCCGGACATCACAATGCGATCGACCTTTATCGTTGGATATCCCGGCGAGACAGAGACAGAGTTCCAGACACTTCTGGATTGGATGGACGAGGCGCAGCTGGATCGCGTCGGTTGCTTTCAATACGAAAATGTTGATGGCGCCCGGTCAAACAATCTGCCCGATCATGTGCCTGCCGAGGTAAAACAAGAGCGCTGGGAACGGTTTATGGAAAAGGCACAGACCATTTCCGAGGCCAAGCTGGCAGCCAAAGTTGGCCAGATTATCGAGGTGATCGTCGATGATACAGACGCCGAGGCCGCCACCTGCCGCACCAAGGCCGACGCGCCCGAGATCGATGGGAACCTGTTTATCGATGAAGGTTTCGAAAGCTTGAAACCGGGGGACATTGTGAATGTCGTCGTCGACGAGGCTGGAGAGTATGACCTTTGGGGGCATACTATCAGCTGACCGGTAACCCGGCGCTGACGGCCTCAGCTTGGGCAGAGGTTCAGATCAGTACCACCACCCATGCGACCCCCGCGGCAATCGCCATCAATGCAACACCCGCACTTGCCGCGTCTTTGGCCTGCCCTGCCAGATCGTGATGATCGGTCGAGGTGTGGTCGACGGCCCGCTCGATTGCCGTGTTGAACAGTTCGGCCACCAGAACCAGAATGCCAAGCACAAGGATCAAGGCCCGCTCGCCGGTATCAAGCGGTAACCATAGCGCCAACGCGGCCGAGATCAGGTTGGCCCAGACCCATGTGCGAAAGGAATACTCCTGCCGCCATGTTGCGGTAAGCCCCTGCCAGCTCCAGCGGGTTCGATCATTGAGACGGGCGAAAAAGTATCGCATGACTGCTCCGGTGATAAATAGTGTTCAGGTGGATTCACTAACCGAACATTACCGGCAAACAAGAAAAAACCGCCCTACCGGCGGCTTGGAAAATTCTGAAAAATGCAGGCGGTCCACAATAGGACCGCCTGCGAATTGATTACTGAGAGACCGGGTTACAGATGGTCTGACCTGCTTCGGTCGTGGCCAGTTCGTAACCGCCTGGGCAGCTCGGGCTACCGTATTTGTCATAATTTGGCTGGACGTAAACCGGGGCGGGCTCTTCCTGCTGCGAGCAAGCGGTCAGGATAAGTGCAAATGCGCCAACGGCAGCGAATTTCAGTTTCATGTCCTTCAATCCTCTATTACTTTTCTGATATTGCCCAACTATTCGGGGCCTTGAATAGGATACGGTTTTGTCGGCTGTCTGGCAACAGACTCGATTCTGTCGTTGATTTTGGGGCGACTCGGCGCTGAATCAGCAACCGTGGGGCAAACAAAAAAGATCCCTGTTCATTCACATATTCAAGGCTAGGTTGCAAGATGATACCAGCCAGTTCAAACGGAGAGCCACATGACAGACGCGCCTAATATTGCACAGAAATCACCTTTTCCAATCGAGGTGGTCGAGGGGAAGTCCTATTTCTGGTGCGCCTGCGGGAAATCACAACGGCAGCCATTTTGCGACGGCTCACACAAGGGAACCGAATTTGAACCGGTGAAATATACTGCAGAAGCAACCAAAAAGGTGTTCTTTTGCGGTTGCAAGCACTCTTCAAACAAGCCGTTGTGCGACGGAACCCATTCAAAAATTTAAGTAATTCAGCGAAGGTTGTTCAGGGATTCCGCGTTTGCGCAGAAATCTGGCGCTTTCGGCAAACCAGTTTGCTGCGACCCTAACCACAGCTCACATTTGCCATCACACTGCGCGGCACGACACCGCGTTACCATTTCGGCATAAGCATGTTGGGACAGGCGGCCATCAGCCATAGCTTCGGTCAGTGAAACACCCATGCAGCGCGCGACAGACCGCGTCAGCCAGAAGTGCTTTTCAATTTCTCCCAGCGGTATCGGGGGCATCAGTTTTCCTTTGTTTGTTTCGCCTTGATTTCCGCGAAACGTTCCCTGTTTGGGCAGGTCTCAGGCGCTTGGGCGATACATTGGTGATCGTCAAGCCATTCGGGGCAGCGCTTGGCCCAATCGCAACCGCGGCAATGGCGAACCATTTCCGCCCAGTCTTCGTGACTCAGGTCGCCATCGCGGTGGGCCGCAACGACGTCCGTTCCAGTGGCCTGCCCCATACGAAGCACCAGCCGCAGATGAGTCATGATTTGTCCGAGACGGGGCATGGCGTAACTTGACCTATGGGATCAGCTTTTCAAACAGTTCCTGATTTCGGCAATATCCGGGCGTCAGTTGTGCCAAAGTCGACTGCGCAAGAAACTTCTCGCAGTGTCCGGGATTTGGGCAACCCGTGCACCGCAATACGGCATCCGAAATCTCGTCGATCGAAACCTGACCACAAATCGCCGATTCCTCGAGGTCGATACCCCGGTTGGCGGCCATTCTATCCACCAACTCGGCGTGGTGTTTCAATGTTTCGCGGCTTGTCATTGGGCTACCTTTCCGTCGCACGTTTGACCGGAAAGTAGCGCGCCAGCGATGCCCTGCCTTTGACTCAGGTCAAAATGGGATTCCGATATCGTCAAAATAGGCGCGCGTGGCGTCCTGAACGCGGCGAAACCTGTCGCCGCCCAGTTTCTTCCCACCATACCACCGGGTCACTACGATGACGTGGTTTTGAAGCCCCGCTCGCTCCATCATGCGCAGGATAACCATACCGGCTCCGGCCTCTCCATCGTCGGCCTTGAGAGGCCCTGTCGGCAGCATGGCCGCCCAAGTGTTGTGCGTTGCCTTGGCGTAACGACGTTCGGATTTAAGTTCGGCCAAAACCGCGTCAACTTCAGCCCTGCTGGCAACGGGTGCACCGGTCACCGCGTATTTCGACCCGCGATCCGTCAGAACGACGCCCAGACGCGTCAGATTTGTCATCCCCTAAGCCCCAATTGAGCAGAGGTTTGTCTGACGGTTTGAACCCGTGCCGCATTGGGCGGGTGCGTTCCCAGAAAGCGGTCGCCCGGATCCGGAATTCTGTCGAAGAACTTTACCCCGATCAGTGGATTGTAGCCCGCATTGTAGGTGATGATCGTGCCAAGCTGATCGGCCTCAAGCTCAAACTCTTTTGAATAGCTTCTGGCCCCGACCGTCGCGCCAAGTTGTTGCGCGGCCTCTATGGCCGCCGCGTCGCCGCCAAACAACCCGGCAAGCCCGCCCAAAGCTATCGCCCCGGCGGCCGCGTTGGCGTTCTGGCGCGCGATATGACCACGGATGTGATGGGCAGCTTCGTGTCCCATGACAAAGGCCAGCTCATCCGAATTCCGGGCTGACTTGATCATGGATCTGGTAAAGATGATGACGGGACGCCCTTGCTTGTCGAGTGTTTGGTAGGCGTTCACCGGCGCGCGCGGGTCAGGATCAACTACAATCTTGAAATCGCAATTCGCGCCTCGGGTCCGTCGCCGACACTCTGCGCGCGCCTGTTTTCCCACGGCTTGTGCTACGGCCTTGAAATTCTTGGCGCTTGCCTGCGTATTGATAGTTGACGGCGTTCTTTGCGGCACGGGTGCTGGAACCGGTGCAGGCGCGGTCACATCGCAAGC
>JBPCWT010000468.1:0-10189 GCA_051009255.1 Ruegeria sp.
TATGTGGTCATGGGGTCCCCGAAAAACGTGCGCGCGTGATGCAGGAAATGTGAACTGGGTTAGACTTGCCGCAAATATCATAGCAGCATACTGTGGGTAAAATTGCGCCACGCATGCAATTTCAGTAATCTGATCAAGGCGCACAGTCAGGGAGATGAACATGAAACTTATCCGGCCCGGAGTTATCGCTGGCCTGATTGCGGTTTTTGCAAGCGCATCCTTTGCGGCGCCTTTGAAACTGCAACCCGCAAACCCACAACCGTCGAATCCCAAAGCGGGATTGTCGGTCGTGTACGCTTGGGAGGGAAATCCGCCGAGAAAGATTCAGAATCTGAACAAGGCAAAGCAGATGATGAAGAAGGCCAAGCCAGGAAATCCGCTTCGTGGGCTCGATTATCGTGATACGAACGAAGGTGATCCTGTCCTGACTTTTCACGAAACTTACAACGTGGCTGCGAATATCACCGGCTACATTCGGTTTGATGCCCCAGGGGTTTACGAACTGGAAACATGGTCAAATGACGGGATCGACGCCTGGATCGGTGGTCAGCAGATCGGGTATTTCAACGGTCGTCAGAGTTGCGCCGCCAACCAACGTACCGAAGTCGAAGTGCCGCAGGCCGGTTGGTACCAAGTCAAGATCTTGTATTTTCAAAAATGGGTGTCGTCTTGCCTGATGATGAAATGGGGCAAAGCGGGGCAAAAACTTGCTTGGGTCCCAAACAACGTGTTTGGTCGGTAAGATGAAAAACAGGCGCTCATCGAGTGCCTGTTTCGCATTCTGAAAGTCCCGTCAGCCGTTGGCGGCAATCAGTTCGGACTGAGCAACGATTACTTCGGCCTGCTTGATCGAGGCGATATCGACCAGACGCCCCTTGAACACAGTTGCGCCTTCGCCATTGGCCTTGGCCTGTTCCATGGCCGCAAGAATTTCGCGGGCTTCTGCAACGGCCTCGTCCGAAGGGGTAAAGACCTGATTGGCCAGCGCGATCTGTTTGGGGTGAATGGCCCATTTCCCGACCATACCCAACGTCGCAGACCGTTTGGCCTGAGCGATGTATCCTTCGTCATCCGAGAAATCGCCAAACGGCCCATCGACAGGCAAAACCCCATGTGTACGGCAGGCTGCAACTATGGCGGCTTGCGCCCAGTGCCACGGGTCGGACCAGTGTTTTTCTCCGCCGCGCAGCATGTAGTAATTCTCCTGCGTACCGCCGATGCCAGTGGTTTGCATACCCATCGAGGCCGCAAAATCGGCAGCGCCAAGGCTCATCGCCTGCAGACGAAGTGACGATGCTGCGATTGCTTCGACATGGGCAATGCCTGCAGCGGATTCTATGATGACTTCGAACGAGATTGGCTTGACGCGGCCCTTGGCGCGTTCGACGGCAGTAACCAGTGCATCGACCGCAAAAACGTCTTCGGCGCAGCCTACCTTGGGGATCATGATCTGATCCAGGCGGTCGCCGGACTGTTCCAGAACGTCAACCACATCGCGGTACCAATAGGGCGTGTCCAAACCATTGATCCGTACCGACATGTACTTGCTGCCCCAGTCGACGGTGTTCAGTGCGTCAATCACGTTGGCGCGTGCAGCGTCCTTGTCAGTCGGCGCAACCGAATCTTCGAGATCAAGATTGATGACATCCGCCGCTGACGCCGCCATTTTGGCGAAAAGCTTTGTGTTCGATCCGGGGCCAAACAACTGACACCGATTTGGCCGTGCGGGGGCGGCAGGTTGGATGCGAAAGCTCATCAAGACCTCTTTTAGTAACGAAGTTACGAAATAACTGCCTGATGAGGTATTAAATTACGCAGCCCTGCGCAAGCTTGTTTGTGCAGGCGCGGCAATGCATGCGCAGCATTGGTCGCATCGAGCCCCATTCCGGGTGATGAAAGTTTAATCAGTTTGTAAAGATGAAAGAATTTTGCGCCTATCCGTCAGTTCGTGCAAAATTTTCCCGCCACGGCATTTGCGGACCACGCAGAACGCGAAATGCTCGACGGTTTGGTTCTTTAGCTTATGCCAGAATCATAGGAGTGCACCGCAATGATCGAGACACCGTATCTGTTGTTTTTGGGCGATGCGCCCGACCACTTGGCGGCCAAGGTTGCACAAGGCATCAAAGACTGGCGGCCCGAGAACGCCGTTGGGCAGTTCCGCATGGACGGTTGCAAGGCTGATCTGGGCCTGAAGGACATGGACCTTGTCGAAGCGCGTGAAGCAGGAGCCAAAACCCTAGTCATCGGGGTGGCTAATCGCGGCGGCGTGATCAGCCAGGAATGGAAGAAAGTTCTGGTCATGGCGCTGGAGGAAGGGTTCGACCTGGCATCAGGTCTGCACAATCTTCTTCGTGACGAGCCTGATCTGGTTGCGGTTGCCGAGGCAACAGGACGAAAGCTGCATGATGTGCGCGTACCCGAAGTGGACTATCCCATTGCCAACGGCATCAAGCGCAAAGGCAAACGCTGTCTGGCTGTTGGCACGGATTGTTCGGTGGGCAAAATGTACACCGCAATGGCGATGGATAAGGAGATGCGCGCGCGCGGCATTAAATCGACTTTCCGCGCGACAGGACAAACGGGCATTCTGATCACTGGCGATGGTGTCCCGCTGGACGCGGTGGTTGCGGATTTCATGGCCGGTTCGGTGGAATGGCTGACACCCGACAACGATGATGATCACTGGGACCTGATCGAAGGTCAGGGATCCTTGTTCCACGTTTCGTTTTCGGGCGTGACTATGGCCCTGATCCATGGCGGGCAACCGGATGCTTTGATTCTGAGCCACGAGCCGACGCGTGAGCATATGCGGGGCTTGCCGACCTACCAATTGCCATCGCTTGAAACGCTGCGTGACACGGCATTGGGTATGGCAAAGGTGGCCAACCCGAATTGCAAGATAATCGGCATTTCGGTGAATACTCAGCACATGACCGAATCAGAGGCCAAGGCTTATCTGGACAAGGTCGCAGAGGATATGGGGCTGCCAGCAACTGATCCGTTCCGTTTTGGATCGGGCAAGTTGGTGGATGCATTGTCTGCGATGTGATCTAAGCTTGACGCCTGTGGCGATGTTGTCTGCCTCCGGCGGGAGTATTTGGGAAAAGATGAAGGAGCGCGTGCGTGCAGGTTGAGATTTCTCGCGATGTGTTTCGGTTGGCACAGGTGTTTACCATTTCGCGGGGATCGCGGACTGAAGCGCGGGTTCTGACAGTCAGGGTTTCGGATGGCGAGCATCAGGGTTGGGGCGAGTGTGTTCCATACGCGCGATACGACGAGACACTGGAATCGGTCGAGGCAGAAATCGGGGCGCTGCCAGTCGATTTTTCACGGCAATCGTTGATAGAACTGTTGCCAGCAGGGGCCGCGCGAAATGCGGTGGATTGCGCACTTTGGGACCTGGAAGCCAAGCAAGCGGGCAAGCGTGCCTGGGAATTGGCCGGTTTGCCAATACCGGGGTCTGAGATTACGGCGTATACCTTGTCGCTGGATTCACCAGAAGCGATGCGTGCACAGGCGGCCGAAAATGCGAACCGGCCATTGCTGAAGATCAAACTGGGCACGCCCGACGATATGCCCCGCCTTGAAGCAGTTCGCGCCGGAGCCCCAAGAGCCAAGATCATCGTTGACGCAAACGAAGGTTGGTCGGCAGACGTTTATTCGGACCTTGCGCCGCATCTGGTTCGGCTGGGTGTTGCGCTTGTCGAGCAGCCCCTGCCGGCAGGGCAGGATGATGCGCTGATCGGGATGGATCGTCCTGTGCCCGTTTGCGCCGACGAATCCTGCCACGACCGCGCCAGTCTGCCCAATCTGAAGGGCAAGTACGACGTGATCAACATCAAGCTGGACAAGACCGGGGGTCTGACCGAGGCGCTGAAGTTGCGCGACGCAGCACTTGCCGAGGGCTATGGCGTTATGGTTGGCTGCATGGTCGGCAGTTCGCTGGCGATGGCCCCTGCGACACTGGTCGCGCAAGGGGCATGGGTAACTGACCTTGACGGGCCGCTTTTGTTGGCCGAAGACCGTGAAACCCCGCTTGTTTTTGACGACGCCGGAGTACATCCGCCCAAAGCGGCGCTCTGGGGCTGAGGAGAATAGAATGACCCGAACCGTTTACGTGAATGGCGAGTACCTGCCAGAGACCGAAGCCAAGGTTTCAATTTTTGACCGCGGATTTCTGATGGCGGACGCGGTTTACGAAGTGACCAGCGTATTGGACGGCAAGCTGATTGATTTCCAAGGTCATGCCGTGCGCCTGAAGCGGTCGCTGGACGAACTTGATATGGCAGAACCCTGCAGCAAAGAAGAACTGCTCGACGTTCACCGTAAACTTGTCGAACTGAACGGTATCGAAGAGGGTTTGGTTTACTTGCAGGTAACACGCGGGTCGGATGGCGACCGCGATTTTGTTTTTCCTGCAGTGGACACCATTCCAACCATCGTGTTGTTCACGCAGTCCAAGCCGGGCCTTGCCGAAAGCCCGGCGGCCCGGCAGGGGATCCGTGTCATTTCAATCGATGATGTGCGTTGGGGCCGCCGGGATATTAAAACGACCCAATTGCTTTACCCATCCATGGGCAAAATGATGGCCAAGAATGCAGGCGCAGATGACGCCTGGCTGGTCGAAGATGGGTATGTGACCGAGGGCACCTCGAACAATGCCTATTTCGTCAAGGGCGGCAAGATCGTGACCCGACCGCTGTCGAACGAGATTTTGCACGGTATTACACGAAAGGCTGTACTGCGCATGGCCGAAGAGGCGCAGATGGTGGTCGAGGAAAGGTTGTTTACAGTCGACGAAGCCAAGGATGCGGACGAAGCATTTGTGACATCGGCATCCGCCTTTGTCATGCCTGTGGTGGAAATTGACGGCGCGCGCCTTGGGAACGGGACGCCCGGACCAATCGCCAGACGTTTGCGTGAAATCTATTTGGAAGAAAGCCGCAAGGCGGCGATCTGAATCCACGACTGGCGGCGTGGGCTGCGGCTCTCAGCCCTTTTCACCCACGTTTTCCTCGAACGCCACTTTGAAGGCGGCTTGTTTCTCGTGGCTTGCGTCCGTCTGGTAGTTGCTCTTCCATTCGTTCATGGTCATGCCATAGAAAACTTCGCGGGCTTCGTTCTTGTCGATTTCGATGCCCTTTTCGCCTGCTGCTTCCTGATACCAGCGCGCAAGGCAATTCCGACAAAACCCCGCAAGGTTCATCATGTCGATGTTCTGAACGTCTGTCCGGTCTTCCATCAGATGCTTTTGCAATCGGCGAAAGGCAGCGGCCTGAATTTCGATCTCGGTCTGGTTGTCCATTGTCTGGCTCCGAAAGTAATCCTGAGTCCTGAAATGCAACTAACTATGCATCGATCAGGTTGCAATAACAGAGGGGCTCGAAAGCCCCTCGTACGAGAATTTCAAATGCCAGCGCGTTCTTAGACCAGCTTTAACGCCACCCAAGGCATTAGGCAGAAGATTATGGTCAGTATCTTGTAGTTCGCCAGATACTTGAAATAGGCCTTTTTGACCTCGGCCTGTTCCATCTGAAACATTTTGCCGTGGATGCCGGCGATCCAGTCCTGCATCGTTACGATCATTATACCGCTGAACAGCAGTACGGCAAAGTTGAGAACCGTCATCCAACCGAAAAAGGCTGTCAGGATTTCCTGGGTCATGATCTTCTCCTTTCCCTTAAAATATTGGGGTTTGGCAAAGATCTCGCAAGGATGGATATGCTCGATTTACAGCTGCTTTACCCAACGTCATATGTCGCTGTCCGCAAGTGCGTTCTCGAGTATCGGTGCCAATCGTTCTGCCCAGTGTCTTTGTCCGGCATGATCTGCAATCAAGTCATTTCGCAGTTCGATCAGCGTATTTGGGCGGTTGTGTGCGGTGCAATGTGTGTCGATCGCGTCCCCCGGCAGAACGCCGGTGTAGGGTTCATTGACGCCAACACACAAATCACCCTCGGCTTCGAGCCGATTCACTAAGGGACTTGAAAAACGTTCATCCTCTGTATGCAGGATGCCGATTTCCCAAGGGCGCGGGTCACGGCCTCTCAGCTGGCGCGTAAAGGAATGCATGGACACGATGACCGCATGGGGCAGGGCGGCCATTCGCGCCAGTGCCTGATGGTAGGGGCGATAGCACATGTTCAGCCGACGCTCGCGTTCAGCCGCATCAGCGTGTCGGTTTCCGGGAATAATCGACCCATCGTAAAGCTTCATCAAAAGGGTCGGATCGTCCTCGCCACGGTTCGGGTCAATCACAAGACGCGAGAAATTGGCGGCGATGACAGGTGCATCCAGGATTTCGCCAAGGTGTTTGGAAACTTCGTAAGCACCGACGTCATAGGCGATATGGCGTTCCATATCTTCACGGGGCAGGCCCAGGTCCCCGCCGTTGATTTCCGGTGGAACGGTGTTGGTTGCATGATCGCAAGTTATCAGCCAGCGGGATGGGCGATCCTCGCCGTGAATGAAGAACGGTGTATATGTCATCTGCCTGTCATCTAGTTTGCCGCAGGTGTAGGGCAGTTGCCTGTGAAAGGGAATTGCGCAATAAGCGGAAACAAGTTCTGTTTGCGGTAACATCGAGAGATTGAGGAGTGGAAGATCAATGCGACGCCTGAGAAATGTAAAAATCGTGGCGACGCTGGGTCCGGCGTCCGAAGACTATGACATGATCCGCGCCCTGCACGAGGCAGGCGCTGACGTGTTCCGGCTGAATATGAGCCATGGCACCCACGAAGAGATCCGCGAGAAACACCGGATCATCAGGCAGGTCGAAAAGGATTTGGACAGCCCCATCGCAATTCTGGCCGATCTGCAGGGGCCAAAACTGCGTGTTGGCGAATTTGCCAGCGAAGCAGAAGAGCTGGAAGATGGCGCAGAGTTCCGTCTTGATCTCGATCCCGCACCCGGAGACGCAAGCCGCGTCTGCTTGCCACATTCCGAGATTTTCGAGGTGCTGGAGCCGGGATCACGTTTGCTGGTCAATGATGGGAAGATCAGGCTGGTTGTGGAAAGCTGTGGCTCTGACTTCGCTGACTGCAAGGTCGAAACCGGTGGTACGATTTCAAACCGTAAGGGTGTAAACGTGCCCGACGTTGTGCTGCCGCTGGCAGCCCTGTCGGAAAAAGACCGCGGCGATCTGGAGTTTGCGTGTCAGTTGGGCGTCGATTGGTTGGCGCTGAGTTTTGTTCAGCGTGCCAAGGACGTGTTCGAAGCCCGTGCACTGGCCGATGGACGCGCGGCCATCCTGTCAAAGATCGAAAAACCGGCTGCCGTCGAAGCCTTTGATGACATTCTGGATGCATCCGACGGGATCATGGTGGCACGGGGCGATCTGGGTGTTGAACTGCCCGTTTCTGCCGTACCGCCGATCCAGAAGCGGCTGGTTCGGAAATGCCGTGCCGCCGCCAAGCCGGTGATCGTGGCGACCCAGATGCTGGAAAGCATGATTGAAAGCCCGATGCCGACGCGTGCCGAAGTGTCCGATGTTGCAACCGCGATATACGAAGGCACGGATGCGATCATGCTGAGTGCCGAATCCGCCGCTGGTTCCTATCCGATCGAAGCCGTTCAGACCATGAACAAAGTTGCGATCGAGGTCGAGGCCGACCCGACTTATATCCAGATTATTGCCGCGTCCCGCACAGCCAAAGGCACCACAATTGCCGACGGTATTGTTGCCGCGGCCCGTGAGATTGCTGAAAAGACGGATATCAAAGCGATCTGCTGTTTCACTCAAAGCGGCACCACGGCGCTGTTGACTGCGCGCGAGCGGCCCGGAGTTCCGATTATCGCCATGACCTCTCTGACAGGTACGGCTCGGCGGCTGTGTCTGACATGGGGCTGCAACTGCGTGATGACACCTGAACTGGAGCGGTTCAAAAGCGCGGTCGTCAATGCGGCCCGCGCGGCAAGGGCCGGTGGGTTTGTCGAATCGACGGATCAGATCGTGGTAACCGCAGGTGTGCCGTTCAACGTTCCCGGTTCCACCAACATTCTGCGGGTTGCCCCGTGTGACGAACGGTTAATCTACAGCACCGATCCCGAGTAATAGCAGGGGCTTTTCTGCGTCCTTAGACCAGATTCCTGCCTTTACCCCCTTGCCAGTTAACGCAGACTTGCGTAAACGGCGCCTCTGATCGCGTGACCGGCCAATGTGGCATGCCGAGTCGCGTAAAGTACCGAACCCGAGTGAAGGAGACGGAAATGCCCAAGATGAAGACAAAGTCGAGCGCCAAAAAGCGCTTCAAGGTGACTGCGACCGGTAAGGTCCTGTCGGCACAGGCCGGCAAGCGTCACGGCATGATCAAGCGGACCAGAAAATTCATCCGCGATGCTCGTGGCACCACCACCCTTTCCGCCCCCGACGCAAAGATCGTCAAGGGCTTTATGCCCTACGATCGTTAAGAGGAGATCTGAGACATGTCCCGCGTTAAAGGTGGAACCGTAACTCACGCCCGTCACAAGAAGGTCATCAAAGCAGCCAAAGGTTACTATGGCCGCCGCAAAAGCACCTTCAAGGTTGCCCGTCAGGCCGTCGACAAGGCCAATCAGTACGCAACCCGCGACCGTAAGAACCGCAAGCGCAACTTCCGCGCATTGTGGATCCAGCGTATCAACGCTGCTGTTCGAAGCCATGACGAGGCTCTGACCTATTCCCGCTTTATCAACGGCCTGAACTTGGCCGGCGTAGAAGTTGACCGCAAAGTCCTTGCCGATCTGGCCGTGCACGAACCGGAAGCGTTCGGTACGATCGTCGCCAAGGCGCAGGCCGCACTCAGCGCCTGATCCTCTTTCGAGAGACAGTGAACAATGGGCCGTTCCGAAAGGAACGGCCCTTTTGTTTTCGGATATGTGAAAATCGCGAAGGGCGTGTAAGGACCCAATTGGCCCTGTCCCTGGGCAGTAGATCGGGTTTGGCACCCGCTCCACTGTGTTCATGTGGCGACTACTGATCGCCCGGATACGGGAAATCGCGTCCCAGCGCTTCACTGGCTTGCTCATAGATTGGTCGCAGGGCGTCGTCGACGTCCCATTTCCCATTCTCGATAAAGTCGCTGAAGCCAACGGATTCCACGGGGATGCCCTGGTTCTGAGCAAATGTTTCACGATCGTTTTCGCCCGGTGGAATTGGCGGTTCGGAAAGTGGTGGCGACCACGTGTGTTCCTCGGTCACGGCCAGACGAACCTGAATGTCGTCCTTGGTGACATTCCAAACCATGAAATCTTCGGCAAGGCTTAGCGGTCCGTCATACGTGGTGCGAATACGCTGTTCGACGTCGCCAGCAGTATCGAAATCATTGAAGAAGTGATAGGCGATCGCGATGCGGGGCTTGATCTCTGCCATCACTTTCCCGAACGCTTCGGGCGCGGTGTGGATTTGCGTGCCGACCGCCAGTGCGGATTCCGGTGTAAAGCCGAGTTTTCCAACGATATCCGGCACAGAAATGAAACATTCGTGGATTGCGATGTCGGCGTCCTTGGCATGTTCGATGAACCACTTGTTCGGGTAGGTGTCAGAGCTATAGACAAATTTCAGGCCGTTCCATTCCAGTGAAAAACTAACCGCCCCGTCGATCCCGTGGATTGCAGGAAACGTGCGGACTACCACACCGTTTTCGTCGTAAATAACTTGATTTTCGCCCTTATAGTCGAATTCGGTCACTTCCATTTTGTAACCGCGAGGGTCCGTTGCACCGGCCCGGGCGGTCAGATCCCACAGCAGCATTTTCAGCATGTTATCGGTCGCTGCACTCGTGCCGAGTTCCGGAACCGATCCGCTGGGACCCCAAACGCGCAACGGCCTGTTCCGACCCATCAAAGCGCCGCCAATAAAAAGTTCATGCAGAGCCCCGAAATGGTCTGTGTGAAGGTGCCCGACAAAAACCTTGTCCAGATAGTTGTAGGGGATCTGTAACGAGGAAATGCGTTCCGAGGAACCAGAACCGATGTCAAATAAGAACTTGTCCCCATTGCCAAGTTCCACAAGGAAACACGCAGCTGCCTGTGCCGCGCGTGTCGTCGGCATGCCCGTGCCACATGCCACGACCCGCATCTCATCAGGCGACAGGTCTTCGGTATTGGGATAGTAGGTTGCGCGCGGCCTGTCCCGAACGTCTGTCGGCGATATTTCGGGCCCGGATTCTTGTGCCACGGCCATTCCGGGGCTTATCGCGCCGATTGC
>JBPCWT010000469.1:0-8076 GCA_051009255.1 Ruegeria sp.
CCTGAAAAATATCCCCCGCGCGAATGTATTCCTTGGCCCTTTCGACAGCATTCATGTAACCGGACTTGGTAAAGTTCGAAACTGGCGGTGCTACTTCGTTCGCCTCGCCCAGATCCCGTGTTTCGGCGGGCATAGCGCGTTCCAGATCGCGCACCGCATCCATTACACGTTCAGCTGCCTGCGCATATGCGGCCTTGGCTGATTGTCCGTCACTGATCCACGCCGGTGAGACAACTGTGACTTCGCCTTTGACGCCATCCAGAACGGCAACAACAGACGGGCGCATCATGATCGCGTCCGGCAGGCCGAGAGGATCAGGGTTTACGTCCGGCAAGTATTCGACCAACCGAACCATGTCATACCCCAGAAATCCGAACAGGCCAGCAGCGGCCTGAGGCATATCATCGGGCAAATCGATACGGCTTTCGGCCAGCAAAGACCGCAGATTATCCATTGGATTGCCGTCTTGCGGGTCAAACGCGTCGGCGTCGAAACGGGCAGAGCGGTTTAGTGCAGAGCTATCGCCACGACAGCGCCAGATCAAGTCCGGCTTCATTCCAATGATCGAGTACCTGCCGCGAACTTCGCCACCTGTCACCGATTCCAGAATAAACGCATCTTTTTGGGCGCCGGTCAGCTTTAGCATCAGCGAGACCGGCGTATCCAGATCGGCAGCAAGCCGGGTATATACGACCTGATTTTCACCGGCCTCGTAGGCACGCGCAAAGGCGTCGAAATCAGGGGTCAGGGCCATTTTATCGTGTCTCTGTTAGAAATTCGCCTGCACAGCGTTCAGCGCCTGCTGGTCCAACACTGGTCGTTCACGTGTCTGAGTGTCCCGCACATAAACGTCAAAGATGTTTTGAGCCAGCGCCTGATTCAGTTGTGCGCCAAGCGCCTGTTGCATCTGCTTTAGCTCATCGGTTTCATCAGGCGGCAGGGTATCATCCAATCGGACGATCAATGCTGTTCCGTTTCCAGCAATGACGCGCAGTTCGCCCGGCTCCATCTCGAACACTTCGGACATGAAGTTAACCGGGGTATCTTCAAGAAAAGCGGTGCGGGTCAATGCGTTCTCGACGCGGAAGGGCAATCCGGTTTCGGTGAAATCACCTTCTGTCGCCAGTTGCGTCAGAACCGTGTTTGCTTGATCCAACAAGGCTTTGGCCGTTTCTTCCTGAACCCAAGCCGCAACTACGCGATTGCGGGCGCTTTCCAGCGGCTCGGGGCGCGGTTCGAGTTCTTCCTCCAAGCGAACCGCAAAGATTGATCCGTCTTCCAGAAATGCCACTTCGGGGAAGTCCCCTTCGGTCACTGACTGCGCAACGGTTCGGAATTCGTCATAGGCGGCAACGCCGTCCGAGCTTTGGCCGGTCCAGTCAATCTGGCCCAGTTCCATATCTGTTTCCGCGGTCAGTTCTTCCAACGTGGCACCACCGGCCAACTGGTCATTAAATTCCTCTGCCTGAACTTCGATCGTTCTGCGCGCGCGCTCGGCTGCCAGCTCGTCGCGCAGTTCGGCTTCGGCCTCTTCAAAAGTTGTTATGTTTTCAGCCAGCGAGCCGTTAATTCTGAATAGGGCAGGCCCAAGATCAGATGGCAAAGGACCAACTACGTCGCCGATTTCTGCTGCATAGACCGAGTTAGAAGCACCACCAAGATCTTCGACAGTCACGTCGCCCAGATCAACATCAGCCAATTCCAATCCGCGATCTGACACCAGTTGCTCAAACGTTGTTCCACCGACATCAATTTGCGCCATCGCATCTTCGGCTGCGGCATCGTTTTGGAACACCAGCCGTTCAACCAAACGGCGTTCGGGTTGCTGGTACTGATCCTTACGCTGGTCATACAGACGCTGCAGCGAATCTGCATCCACTTCGACCGTGTCCACAATCATTTCAGGCGATAGCAGCGCATAGGTCAGGCGCTTGGTCAGCGGCAGTGTAAAGCGGTCGGTGTTTTCGTCATAAAACGCTTTGACCTGCTCGTCGGTAGGCGAGGTTACAGGCTGTTTCAAAGCGTCGGCGGAAAGTGTCGCTACGGTAAAGCTGCGTCGCGCACCGGCATAGTTTGCCAATGCTCCGATCAGTGCAGATGGCATTTCGACGCCACTCATGACTGCATTCTGAACGATTGTGCGCGATGATTCCTTGCGCAAGTTCTCTTCGAACTCGGATTCGGTCATGCCTACCTGCTCCAGTTGGAAACGATACCCTTCACGATCAAAGTTTCCATCGACTCCCTGGAATGCCGGTATCGCGATGATTTCCTGTTGCAAATTCTCGTCGCCGATCGAGATTCCCAGCTGACCGACTTCGTTATCCAGCGCAGCAAGTGCAACCAGCCTTGAAAGGGCCAGCTGGTCCAGACCAAATTCACGCGCCTGCGAGATTTGCAACGGTTGACCTGTCTGCGCCTCGACCGCGCGAATTTCACGCTGTAGTTCACGCATGTAATCGTCCACCGAAACCGTTTCATCGCCGACTTGCGCGACCGAGCGTACGGTACCGCTGAGATTGACGGCCCCGAAACCGGCAAGACCCAGCATTAGAAGGCCCATCAGGATCCAGACAAAGGTTTTCGATAAGCTGTTTATGCCTGCGGCCATAGTGCCCTCTTGTTCTGCGGCTGAAATCTGCCCTGTCAATTGCGGCCCTGAATACGACGCGCACCGCCGGGGGGCAAGATCAGAAGGACAATGCCTGCAACCGTTGGAATAATTGTCCGATGCCTTCTCGATTCAGGTTAGCAAACGCAATCCTGACCTGCCGCTTACCCGCCGGATCGTCATCAGGCATGAACATGGTTCCCGGTAGCAAAAGAATTCCCGCTTCGGCCACCAGCCTTTTTGCCAATACATCGGATGCAATGTCGTAGGGATGTTCAAGATAAGCAAAGTAGGCACCAAGCCCCAACAGCTTCCAACCACGGGCCTCTAGCGATGGCATTGCCTGAGAAATTGCAGCGCGTCTGTCTAGGATTTCGTCCCGTTCACCGGCAAGCCATTGCGACAGGTTCTGCATTCCCCAATTTGCCGCGTACTGCCCGATTTGCCCCGGACAAATGGCAACCGTATCCAAAAACTTTTCGATTTCGACCAACAGGGTAGGGCTGGACACAACCGCACCGACCCGATGACCCGTCAATCGGTAGGCTTTTGAGAATGAATACAGATGGACAAGTGTCTTGTCCCAATCAGGTTCGTTCATCAGCGCATGCGGAGGGCCATTTCGACTGTCAAAATCGCGATAGGTTTCATCGACAATCAACCGAATTCCCGCGTCGCGTGCCAAGTCAAAGAAGGCTTTTACCAGCTCTGCGGGATATTCGACACCGCCCGGATTGTTCGGTGTCACCAACGAAATCGCGCGCGTCTTTTCAGTAATCAGCGCACGGGCTTTTCCCGGATTCGGAAGCAGGTCGTCGCCGGTCGCAAGATTGACCGCATGAACGCCGTTCATATCCAGCCACATTTTGTGATTGAAATACCACGGAGTTGGCAGGATCACTTCGTTGTTTTGATCGGTGATCGCTGAAATCACTGCAGAGAATGCCTGATTGCAACCCGAAGTGATGGCCACCTGATTTGCAATAACATCGGCCGCGTAGTGCTGGGAAATTTGGTGCGCCAACTCTGCCCGTAGATCGTCGTTTCCAAGAACCGGGCCATACAGGTGCGCCCGGTCTTCGTTCACTGCAAATTCTGCCATTGCCCGGCGCATAGCCAAAGGTGGCGGTTCTACCGGCGCTGCCTGACTTACATTGATCAACGGACGGTTTGCAGGAAACTCGACACCTTTCAGCCAGCGGCGCGCCTCCATTACAGGTGGCGCAAAGGTTGCAGCGGTACGTGTATTGCTCATGGTAGGGTTCCGGCGAAACTGGCGGTAACTCACCGCATTATCTGAGGCTGTTTGTGGCGATGCCTTAAACGAAGACGCACCCAAAAGGGTGCGCTATCACCTAGTCGGTACCGCGATAGGGTTCGACATATTGCAACGCCATATCCCAGGGAAAGAAAATCCAGGTGTCCTGGCTGACCTCGGTTATGAAGGTGTCCACCAAAGGACGACCTTTGGGCTTTGCATACACCGTGGCGAAATGAGCCTTGGGATACATTTCACGAACAAGTTCAAGTGTTTTGCCGCTGTCGACCAGATCATCAATGATCAGAATACCTTCGCCATCACCCATCAGGTCTGCGTCAGGCGCTTTCAGCACTTCTGCTTCACCCTGCGCCTGATGATGATAGGACCTGACGCTAATCGTATCGACGGTGCGAATGTCCAGTTCACGACTGACAATCATTGCCGGTGCCATTCCACCACGGGTGATCGCCACCAAAGCGCGCCATGCGCCATCGTCAGGGCCTTGCCCGTCCAATCGCCACGCCAAAGCACGGGAATCGCGGTGAATTTGATCCCAGCTTATGTGGAAACCTTTTTCATGTGGCAGCCGGTCCTTGGCACTCATCTAACTTATCCTTTTTCGACGTCCGGTGCGTCGACGGCCTTCATGCCGACGATGTGATAACCCGAATCCACGTGGAGATTTTCGCCGGTTACGCCGCTGCTAAGGTCGGACAGCAGATAGAGGGCGGACTTGCCCACATCATCGATTGTCACGTTGCGGCGCAGGGGCGAGTTGTACTCGTTCCACTTCATAATATAGCGGAAATCGCCAATACCACTTGCGGCGAGTGTCTTGATCGGACCCGCTGAGATTGCATTGACGCGAATCCCATCTTTGCCAAGGTCTTCGGCAAGATACTTAACAGACGCCTCCAGCGCAGCCTTTGCGACACCCATTACATTATAGTGCGGCATAACCTGTTCGGCACCGTAATAGGTCAGAGTGATCGCGCTGCTGCCTTCGGACATTATCTTTTCCGCACGCTGCATAACGGCCGTGAAAGAATAGACCGACACGTCCATCGTCAGCCCAAAATTCGCGCGCGATGTGTCGACGTAACGACCCCGAAGCTCGTTCTTGTCAGAAAATCCAATGGCATGAACAACAAAGTCCAGTTTTCCCCATTTCTGTTCAAGCGAGGCGAAAAGATCATCAATCGATTCTTCATCGCTGACGTCGCAGGGAAGGACAATTTCGCTTCCTAATTGCGCCGCCAGTGGATCAACGCGCTTTTTCAATGCGTCGCCCTGATAAGAAAAAGCCAGCTCTGCCCCGGCATCTGCCAGTGCTCGGGCGATTCCCCATGCGATTGATTTGTCATTGGCCAGTCCCATGATGAGGCCGCGCTTACCGGCCATCAACTGATTTGACATGTTTGGTTCTCCGCCTGTCGTCGCGTTGTGTTGGAGTGGTTTATGCCATTGATTGCCCTGCATCAAGGCCGCACACCCTTGCCCGATGCGGGTTCTCGCCGTAGGGTCAGGTGTAATTCATTCCAGGGGATGGAAATGAGCGAACGAGACGGCATTTTTGCCGGCGCTGATCCGTTTGAAATAGCGGCGCGGTGGTCGGCTGAGGCTGAAGAAACAGAGCCGAATGACCCGAATGCGATCGCGCTGGCGACCGTGGACCAAAACGGGTTGCCGAATGTGCGTATGGTTCTGCTCAAAGAGATCGAACCGGCAGCGTTCGTGTTTTACACCAATTACGAAAGTGCCAAGGCGTCTGAACTGGACGGGGCTGGCAAGGCCGCGTTCGTCGTGCACTGGAAATCGTTGAGGCGTCAAATCCGAGTTCGTGGTACAATAACACGTGAAGAAGGTCCGCAGGCCGATGAATACTATGCGTCCAGATCGCTCAAAAGCCGTTTGGGAGCGTGGGCTTCACGCCAATCGCAACCGTTGTCCAGTCGTGGTGCTTTGATGGCAGAAGTAGCAAAAGTGACAGCAAAAATGGGGACTAACCCGTCGCGCCCCCCTTTTTGGGGTGGTTATCGGTTGACGCCGACAGAGATCGAATTCTGGGCAGATGGGGCTTTTCGACTACATGACAGATTTGTATGGCGGCGGGATGAGCCGGGACAGGAATGGCAAGTGCAGAGGCTGAATCCATGACATTCACGCAACGTGAAATGCAATTGGAAGAAA
The DNA here is from genome assembly GCA_051009255.1 of Ruegeria sp. Taxonomy (GTDB): domain Bacteria; phylum Pseudomonadota; class Alphaproteobacteria; order Rhodobacterales; family Rhodobacteraceae; genus Ruegeria. The sequence goes on from JBPCWT010000469.1 coordinate 6,063, forward strand.
ACAAAGGATTTTTTCAACTTGAAATTGCGCGACAAACCCCTACACATCGGACCCTTAACAACTTGCTAACAATCGTGTTGGGAAAAACGTGCCAGAAGACCTGAACAACATGTATCGCGTTCGTGGACACGTTAAATGGTTCGATCCCGCTAAGGGATATGGGTTTGTTGTTTCCGAGCAAGGTGGCCCGGATATCCTGCTGCATGTGAATGTGCTGCGGAATTTCGGCCAAAGCTCGGTAGCCGATGGAGCCGGTATTGAAATAATGACACACCGGACTGAACGCGGTGTGCAAGCTGTGGAAATTGTAAGCATAGAACCGCCGATGCGTGCGGACGCAATGATGCTTGCTGATTTTGCAGAACTTGATGAAGAAGTAATCGCGCAGGCCCCTTTGGTGGCGGCGCGTGTGAAATGGTTCGACAAGGGCAAGGGATTTGGTTTTGCCAATGTCTTTGGCCGAAGCGAAGATGTATTCCTGCATATCGAAGTTTTGCGTCAGTCGGGTTTGGCTGATCTGCAACCTGGCGAAGCATTAGCCATGCGCGTCATCGATGGGAAACGCGGCCGGATGGCGGCCCAGGTTCTGGCCTGGGAAACGGCTCTGGACAGTTAATCCGACTATGAAAGTTTTTCTCGCAGCTCTGGCCGTCTATGTGTTGACTTTGGCCGGGGCTGCCGAGGCCGCGTGTAGTCGGAATTCTGTCGACCTGAAAAACGATCAGGCGCAGATTCGATTCAACATTGAACTGGCAATCACGCCCCAAGAGCGTTCGCGTGGGTTGATGTTTCGCGAGTCGATGTCCGAACGGTCAGGTATGCTGTTCGTTTTTGACCCTCCGCAGCGCGCGGTGTTCTGGATGAAGGACACGCTGATTCCCCTGGATATGATTTTTGTGGATCAGGGTGGATTGGTGATTCATGTGCACGAAAATGCGATTCCCGGTGATCTGTCCCCGATCGACGGCGGAGAATCGGTGTTTGCAGTGCTGGAAATCAATGCTGGCCTTGCTTCGCGCTACTCAATTGAGCCCGGAACCATGATGCGACATGAAATTTTTTCGCAAGGACCGGCAATCTGGCCTTGTTAGGGCTTTTCAAATCAGATGGTCATCGTTAGGAAGGCGCACGGTCCGGGGCGTGGCGCAGTCTGGTAGCGCACCTGTTTTGGGTACAGGGGGTCGTGAGTTCGAATCTCGCCGCCCCGACCACTTTTCCTTCAACCCGGCGTTCCGCCAGAAACGCGATAAAGTTGGCTGAGCTTTTTATCGAGGGCTTTGCTTTCTACGGGCACCTTTAACGTCGAGCCATCTTTCTGGGGTACGGTCAGGTACATATCAGCGTCCACGCGAAAGCCGCTTTGATTCTCGGTCGCGGTCAATCGCATGACGCTTTGCGGTAATTTCTGTGGATACCCATCAAAATTGAGAATCAGATAGGCTGTAGCTTCGGGTGGCAGAAACTGCCTGCATTCGCGGGATTTTCTATTGATCTGGCTGAACTCTTCGCTGGGGTCGGCGCAGGCAGCCTTGAACGCGTCAAACAGGTCTTTGGGAAATTCAGGGAACTGTGCGCTGCGGGATACCGGACCAACATCTTGTGTTGTGCATGCCACGAAAATGACCAAAACAGGAAGCAGGCGAAAAGAGTTCATGGCCACGTCGATCCAAACTATAAAAATGGGCTTTTTTTACCTTAGGTCATTCATGTCTGTCGTGCGACAGTGATTCCCCAATTGTTGTAGTCCTGGATCCGTGGATGACGTTCTGTCGATAACCATGCTTGACGTAATAAAAAAAGGTGAATGAATGGCGGGGCATCAAGTGAATTTTACGTAAAGTAATCGTGTCTGGGAATCGCTGTCTGTAGCGTTGACTCTGAGCCGATAAACAAGGTCAATAAAAAAGATTCAAAAAAGACCAAAAAATGGCGTTGACCTACTATGGGTAGATACGTCAAGTTGTATGAGCCGAAAGTGCTGCCACAACATCTGGTAGGAATGGCCATTTAGGGC